>JACMIM010000198.1 GCA_014381165.1 Roseiflexaceae bacterium | reverse complement strand
CTCGTGATGGTCTGGAGCGTCGCGCAGAGCGTCGCCGGGGCCAACTGGGCCGATGGCTTGGACGTGCTGGTGCTGGTTGCGCTGCCGGCACTGCTGATCGGCACGCTATTTGCCCGGCTGCCTTGGCTGCCTGGCTGGCTGGCCCATACGCTCAGTGGCATTCTGGGCCTGGTCTGGTCGGTGCAGGCGGTCGGCCCGCTGCTGCAAAACGAGGTGCGCGGGCAGCTTGGCGCAGCCCTGGCCGACCGACTAGCAAACTGGAGCGATCGCGCCAGCGAGGTGCTCATCCGCTCGATCTCGCTTGGCCGGATCGTGCAGGCCGGCGGGCGCGGCGAGGACATTGTGCTGTTTATTGTGGCGCTGGCGCTGCTGTTTTGGCTGCTTGGCTATGCGAGTGGCTGGCTGCTATTTCGCGCCGATTGGACCTGGGCGGCGGTGGTACTCAATGCTATGGTGATTCTGATCAACTACACCTTTACGCTGCCAAAGCCGACCACGCTGTTCTTTGTGTTTTTGGTTGCGGCACTGCTGCTGATCGTCCACCAGCATATCGTCCAGCAGCAACGGCGCTGGAGCGCGGCCCTGATCGATTTCCCCGAGTGGATGCCAATGCGCTTTCTGACTGCGGCGGCGCTGGCGGTGGGCGCAGTCGCGCTGATCACCGCACTGCTGCCAGGCCAGGTTTCGGTCGCCGAGGCCGCGCGCACCTGGCGGTTGGTCAGCTCGCCATTCACCGCCGTGCGCGAGGGCTGGGAAACGGCGTTCAGCACCATCCAAGCCCCGCCCGGCACCAGCGGCGGCGGCTTCTTTGCCCGCTCGATGCGCGTGGGCGGTGGCCGTGCCCTGGGCGACAACATCGTGCTGCGCGTGCAATCGCCCACCTACGACTATTGGCGGGCGATCACGCGCGACCGCTACAATGGCCGCTCGTGGGATAACACGGTCGGCGAGCGCGCCCGCTCGGAGATCGGTGCCACCACTGCCGAGGCCGCACGCACGCCGCTCGACGCCGGCATGATCGCGCTCGACCCCAGCCTCATCCAAGGCCGCACGCTGGTCACGCAGAGCATCTCGCTGGCACAGGATCGCAGCGACAGCATGCTGGTGATGGGCGGCGAATTTCGCTCCTCCGGCATTCCCGTGCTGGTCGAACACGGTTTTGTCAACCCTGGCAGCGGCCCGCTGCCGAATTTCATCGAGACATCTCGCGTGTTCGCCCAAGTGCCGCTCCAGAATACGACCACCTACACGGTCGCCTCGTACATGTCGACCGCATCGGTCGATGGGCTGCGCAGCGCTGGGCAAGAGTACCCGGCCTGGATCACACAGGCCTACCTCCAGGTGCCAGAGAGCCTCCCGCAGCGCGTGCGCGACCTGGCCAGCGAGATTGTGGGCACCGCCGGGGCGACCACGCCGTATGATAAAGCTGCGGCCGTTCAGGCGCATCTTCGCACCTTTACCTATGACGAAGGCCGCGCCGCGCCGCCAACCAATGTCGATTGGGCCGACCACTTTCTGTTCGAAATGCAAAAGGGCTACTGCGATGATTTCGCAACCGCGATGATCGTCATGCTGCGGGCCGAGGGCGTACCAGCGCGGCTGGCACAGGGCTACGCCGGCGGCACGCTCGACCCACAGATTCGCGCGTATGTGGTGCGCGAAAGCGTGGCCCATTCCTGGCCAGAGGTATACTTCCCCGGCTATGGCTGGCAGCGCTTCGAGCCAACCCCCGCGTCGTATGCCAACGTGCCGCTGCGCCCGACCTCGGGCGGCGATGAATTGCCGAATGTGCCGCTCGGTTCAAGCCTGCCCGAACAGTACCGCGACCGCGACTTCACCGAGGAGGATTTGCAAAGCAACAGCGCCGAGAACGCAGCCACCGCCGCCGCTGCCGCAGAAGCGCTGCGCGCTGCCGAACTAAGCCAGCGCCTGCTGTTTAGTATCGGTCTGCTTGGGTTGCTTGCTGGGCTGGTGGTGCTGGCATGGTACCAACTCAACCGCAACCTGCGCGGTCTTTCGCCAGCCACTGCGGCCTACGCCCGTATGACGCGGCTGGGCGGCTGGGCTGGCCTACGCGCCGAGGAGCACCAGACGCCGCACGAATACGCTGCCAAGCTTGCCAAAACGCTGCCAGAGCAGCAGCAGCACGTCGATCAGATCGTTGGCGGCTATGTGCAGGAGCGCTACAACGCTTCGCAACCCGCTGCCATTGACATTGACTACGACGGCGCGTGGAAAACAGTGCGCCGGCCGCTGCTCGCGCGGCTGTTTGGCCGGCCATTCGAGCGCAAGCCGGGGGCAAAAACAAAACGCCCACGCGGGGGCTAGCCCCGCGTCTACGCCCGCCGCCGTGGTGGCGGGGCGCGGCCACACAGATGACCATTCGATGACAAAAACCTCGCGCGCATGCGTTCATCTTTGTAGCAGCATAGAAGGATGACGATATGGCACGGCTTTCACTGACGCTGAATGGCGAGCCGCACACATTCGCGCTGACCGCGCGCGGCTTGAAGATCGGCCGTGCCCCTGAGAACGACCTTGTGCTCAATCATGGCTTTGTCTCGCGGCGGCACGCGACAGTCGAGCTGCGCGGGCGCGAGGCCTGGGTGCTCGATCACGACAGCCGCAATGGCGTGCTGCTGAACCGCCTGCGCGTGCAGGAGGAACAGCTCGCCGACGGCGATACCGTGCAGGTTGGGCCGTTTGCAATCCGGTTTGAAGACCGCGCGGCCCAGAGTGTCGTGCTGGACGACAACCGCTACTTTCCGCTAGCCGCCGAATCGCGCGAGGTTAAATCCGGCGAGCTACCGGATCTTGCACTTGATCTGCGCGAGCTTCTGCGTATCAGCAAGCGGCTGAGTGGCATTCTTGAGCTAGGTGAACTGCTGGACGTGGTGTTGGAAGAAATGCTGCGGCTGGTGCCGGCGCAGCGTGGCGTGCTGATGCTCAAGAAGGGCGACGAACTTGTGCCGATGGTGGTCTACCCGCCCTCGCAGGGCGATGTCGCGCTCAGCTCGACGATCGCTCGCAAGGCGCTTGACGGCAACGAGGCGGTGCTGACCCGCGACGCACGTCTCGATTTCGCCGGGTCGGACAGCATTATTGCGGCCAGTATTCGCTCGGCGATCTGTGTGCCGCTGGTCAGCGAGGGCCGCGCGATCGGACTGGTGTATGTCGATTCGCCCGGTAGCAACCAGTTCAACGAAACGCAGCGTGATGCGCTTTCTGTGTTGAGCAGCCAGGCCGCCAGCAATATCGAGCGGGCGCGGCTGACCGAGGAATTACGCCAGCAGGCCCAGCTACGCGAAAAGTTCGAGCGCTTTATGTCGCCCAATGTGGCCCGCATGATGGCGAGCTACCATGCGCGCCACGGCCAGCTGTGGGAGCCGGAGGAGCTGAATGTCAGCGTGCTCTTTGCCGATGTGAAAGGCTTTACACCACTGGCCGAGCGGCTTTCCCCGCGCGAGGCGCAAGAGCTGCTCAACGAGTACCTGCACGAGATGACCACGGTGATATTCGCCCACAACGGCACGCTCGATAAATACATTGGCGATGGCATCATGGCGGTGTTTGGTGCGCCACTGCTGGCTGGCGAGCAGCGGGACGACGGCTGTGCTGGCGCCGCTGTTGAGGCCGCGCTGGACATGCTGGCGGCTCACCAGCGGCTGATCGACCGGCAACCGCCGGAGAAGCGCTTTGCATTTCGGATTGGCATCAATACCGGGCCGGTCTATGCTGGCTTTTTTGGCACGCGCCAGCGTTTAGAGTATACTGTACTCGGCGACACGGTTAATACCGCTTCCCGCCTTGAGGCCGCCGCCGCGCTCAACAGCGTGCTGGTTGGCGAGGCAACCGCCACTGCGATCGGCGATTCCTTCGCGCTTTCAGCGCCGTGCGAACTTCAGCTCAAGGGGAAATCACGCGACGTGCGCGCCTACCAAGTGCTCGGTCGAGCAAAAGAACGTTAGGCCAGGAGACAAAAGCGCGCGATCCGCTGGCTCCTGGCACTGTGATATTGGAGCCAGCATGCCCACGATTGTAGGAATTCGCTTTAAGGACTCCGGCAAAATATACTTTTTCGACCCCATCACCACCACAGGACTTCAACAGGGCGAGGCCGTAATTGTCGAAACCGTGCGTGGCCCTGAGCTAGCCAAGGTCGCCTACTCGCCACGCAACGTTGCCGAAAGTGAGATCACCGGCGATCTGAAACCAGTGCTGCGCCGCGCCGACGAAAGTGACTTTGCGCGGCTGGAGATGCTTAATGCCCGCCACGATACGGTGATTGCCCGCTGCAGCGAGAAAATTCTCGAGCATCACCTGCCAATGCGGCTGATCAAGGCTGAGTATAGCTTCGATGGCTCACGCCTAACCTTTTACTTCACCTCGGAAAAGCGGGTCGATTTTCGCCTGCTGGTACGCGACCTGGCCCGCACGTTTAAGACCCGGATCGAACTGCGCCAGATCGGCCCGCGTGATGAGGCCAAGCTGCTTGGCGGGATTGGCCCGTGTGGGCGTACCCTATGCTGCGCGACTTTTCTGCCCGACTACGCCCGCGTGTCGATCAAGATGGCCAAAGACCAGGACTTGCCGCTCAACCCCAGCAAGATCAGCGGCGTGTGTGGGCGGCTGCTGTGCTGCCTTTCCTACGAGCACGATCAGTATCTCCAGATCAAGGCCGAGCTGCCACGCAAGGGTGCCTGGGTGCAAACACCCGACGGCCCAGGCGAGGTGGTCGCGGTCAATGTGGTGCGCGAAACGGTTACCGTGCAGTTGGCTGAATCGGCCGCCCACGAGGACTACAAGCCCGAACTGCTCCAGGAAGCCACTGAGCGTGTGGCCAGCACCGCCCGCAGCCGCAACGCCGAGGGCATCACGCCAGCGGTGCGACCGCCACCGCCGCCCCGCGAGCCAAAGCACCATGGCGAGCGTCGGCTGCTGCGCGATGAGATCGAAAACCCGGATGTGCTAGAGGCGCTGGCCATGCTGGAAGACGGCGAGTGGGACGACACGGGCGAACGTTCGCGGCCATCGCCGATGCCACGGCCACGGCCACAACAGGACGTGCAGCGCCAGCTGCCAGAGGCCCGCCGAACGCCGCATCCCGAGGCGCAACGCCCCACTCAACCGGAGCCACCCAGGTCAGCGCTTCAGGACACTCCACCAGAGCCGCGACAGGCGCAGCCACCAACTGGCACGACGCCGCCAAACGATCTGCCGCAACCGCTTTCGCCTTCCCAGAACGACAGCCGAAGCCGTGCGCAGCGGCGCAAGCGCCGCAAGTAGCTGCCGTAGCACGCGCTAGGGCGGGTTTGAAACTCGCCCTAGCGCGTGCCAATGCTGATAACCCCGTATGATACAATTAGGACTTACGCAGTTGGCGACTTGAGCCTGCGGCAGCATGGAAATCTATCTTTTTTGTTTCGTTTTTTCCTTGCCCACCGCAGGCGGAATGAAACCTGTTGGGCAACTGCGTAACTCCTAACAATGTAGAAATTAGTCGATCTGTTCAAAAGGTGTTGTATGACATCACCGTTCCCAGGGATGGACCCATATCTTGAGGGCTACCTTTGGCCTGATGTGCATCACGCGCTGGCGAGTAAAATTCGGCAGCAGCTCACGCCACTGCTGCGGCCCCGCTACACGGCGCGCCTGGGAATTTATGTCGTCGAGGATGTGACGCCGGAGGGCGACATTGGCATCATGTATCCTGATGTTGAGGTGATGCAACGTGAGGCTGTTGTACACACCGCATTTTTTCCTGCTGCGCAGGAGCAGCTTATCGCAACCCCCGCAACCCTTTCTATTCCGCTGGTCTTGCCTATTGACATTCACATTCCAGTGGTCGAAATCCGTGATACGGCCCAGAATCAGCTGGTCACGAGCATTGAACTGCTGTCACCGGTCAACAAGCGCGAGCCAGGCTTGACCCCATACCGCCAAAAGCGGCAACGCCTGTACCAGGCAGGTGTGCATCTGATCGAGATCGATCTGCTGCGGCGCGGCATACGTCCGATCGGTGGTAGCCGTGTGCCAGAGGTGCCGTATCTGATCGGGCTTACACGCGCACACAGCGGCAAAACTGATGTGTGGCCGCTCACCTTGGCCGACCCACTGCCGACAATTGCTGTGCCGCTACGTCAGCCTGATCAGGATGTGCTGCTCGATCTGGCCAGTGCGTTTGACAGTATCTACGACGAAGCGGCATACGATCTTTCGATCAACTACACGGATGACCCACCACCGCCAGCATTGCACGAATCGGATCGCCTGTTGATCGCCAAACTGCTGCGAGAGAGGCATTGAACCATGATCGACCCCACGCCGTACCGTTCGCTGTTTCCCGTAACCGAGCGTTGGGCCTTTTTCAATCACGCTGGCGTTTCCTCGCTGAACAGCCGCGCCGTGGCTGCGATGCATGAGTTTAGCCAGTCGATCGCCCATGAATCGTTCACGACTCAGGCTGGGCCGGCAATAGCAATGATGGCCGACCTGCGCCAGCGCTTTGCCACGCTGATCAACGCCGCGTCGATCGACGAGATCGTATTGATGCCAAACACAGCAACTGGCCTGAACACCGCCGCAGTAAGCCTGCCGCTCCAGGCTGGCGACAATGTGCTGGTGCTGGAAGGCGATTACCCGGCCAACATCTACCCCTGGCAGCAACTGGCGCTGCGCGGCGTGCTGTGCAAGATCGTGCCAGCCAAGAACGGCGGGCTGGATCTCGACACGTTGGCGGCGCGGATCGACCGGCGCACCCGCGCGATCGCGCTTTCGACGGTGCAGTTCGCCACCGGCTTCCGCAACGATCTGGCGGCGGTCGGCCAGTTGTGCCAAGAGCGCGGCATCTTCTTTGTAGTCGATGGCATTCAGTCGCTGGGCGCGCTGCCACTGGACGTGCAGGCGGCCAACATCGACATGCTGGCCTGCGGCGCGCAGAAGTGGCTGCTCGGCCCGATGGGCGGCGGCTTTCTGTATGTGCGCAGATCGACCCTGGAGCAGCTCCAGCCCGGCGCGTATGTCGGCGCGGCCAGCACAGTCGATTGGATGAACTTTCTGGACTACAACCTGACGCCGCTGCCGACCGCCGAGCGCTTCAACCTAGGTTCGCCCAACTTTGTGGGCTACTGCGGCTTGCACGCCTCGCTGACGCTGCTGCAAGAAGTTGGCATTGCCCATGTGGCCGAGCGTGTGCTGGCGCTGGCCGGGCTGGCGATCGACGAACTTAAAGCCCATGGTTTCCAGGTCTCGCCTGACACCGCCGAGCAGCACCGCTCTGGGATCGTGATCGCCGAGGTGGCAAACCCGCCCGAAGCGGCCAAGCGGCTGGAGCAACACGGCTTCATTGTGGTCGCACGCGGCAATGGTGTGCGGATCGCCCCGCATTTCTACAACACGGCGGACGAAGTGCGGGCGGTGGTGGCAGCACTGAGCGCCGGTTGATGCATGCACCCTCACCCCAACCCTCTCCCGTGCGCGGGAGAGGGAGCCGAATCCCCTAGAATTCCGCTGTGTACCTTGTGATAGTTGGAGAACATCATGAAATACGTCCATGTGGTCGAGCCAGGCAAGAAGTTCAAGCTGAATAAGATCAGCAGCGAGGCACCCAAGGGAGTGGTGCGCGAGGAAGCCGAGGCCTCGTTTGTGGCGCTGGCCAGCGAACTTGGCGAAATTCAGGAGGAGCTGTACGCCGCTGGCAAACACAGCGTGCTGATCATCCTCCAGGGCATGGACACCTCCGGCAAGGATGGCGCGATCCGCAATGTGCTCAGGGAAGTCTCGCCGCAGGGGCTGCGCGTCGAATCGTTCAAGGTGCCGACCGAGGAGGAATTAGCTCACGATTTCCTGTGGCGCGTCCACCGGCACGCGCCGCGCAAGGGCATGCTGACCGTCTTCAACCGCTCGCACTACGAAGATGTGCTGGTCGTGCGCGTCCACAAACTGGTCGGCAAAAAAAGCTGGTCGCGGCGCTACGATCAGATCAATGAGTTCGAGGAACTGTTGAGCGAAAATGGCACGATCATTCTGAAGTTCTTTCTGCACATCAGCAAGCAGGAGCAGGAGCAGCGCCTGCTGGCCCGCGAACAAGATATGGCAAAGGCCTGGAAGCTTTCGGCGGGCGATTGGCAGGAGCGCGAGCACTGGGACGACTACGCGGAAGCCTATGAGGACGCGCTTCTGAACTGCTCGACCGACGCCGCACCCTGGCATGTCGTTCCGGCTGACCAGAAGTGGTTTCGCAACCTGGCCATGACCGAGGCGATTGTCGACCGGCTGCAAAACTACCGCAAGGACTGGAAGAAAACGCTCCAGCGCATGAGCCAGGAGCGCCTGGCCGAGCTAGCGGCCTTCCGCGAGCAGGCGAGTCAACCTAGCGCGGTATAGGCAGGGGCCAAGCGCCGCATGGCATCACAACGCGCTGAATGTGATCGTAAATGCAGCAAGGGGGCGAGCTTACGAGACTCGCCCCCCTTGCCCGCTGGCAGCGCCGCTGTGCCACTGCCGATGCCAAAACCACCAGGACTACCTTATAATGTTCATAAGACGCAATCGTTGTGCTGATCTGCTATCGACCTTCGCCGCCTGACTTACCAAATTTCGTGATGCCTATTCCTTGATTGTGCAAAGAGCCTGACGAATTTCGCCAAGGTGATAGGCTGTGTGAACTGTTATCGCAAGGGCGGTCGATAGCTGTGGGTCGCTCTCCCAAACAGCTGCATTGCGTAGTTCTGCTACAACACGGCGATACGTTTGTTCGAGGTTTGCCTTGAGTTGCTCCCACTCGCTTGGGGTGACCTGTTCGATGGTTCGCCAGACCTCCCCCCAATCAGCCTTACTTGTGTCATTTGCAACCAGATATCGTTCCAATACCTCTAGATAAAATGTAATATGGGCAACCTGTGCAGCAATCGACGCGCAGCTTGTTCCAACTGGGCGCGAAGCTTGGCGATGGTCTACCGCTGCCAGGGTTGCGAAGAGCGAGGTGTTTTTGTCAAGAAAGATGCCGTGATGATGTTCAAATGTTTCGTCAAGGATGTCCAAGACTTCTTGCACGAGTTGTGTTTGGTCGATGGCCATGAAGGGTACCTCCTACAGCAAGGGGCAGGAATTGGGAGCCAGGAACCAGGATGAGGATCGCGTTCTGGTATAGTGCGGCGGTTATAGGTTTCTTCAGATCGCGAGGCCGTCGACAAACGCGACCAGCGCGTGATCGTGGCGAAGATCCACGCACACACGATCGCCAAGCTGGTAGCGGCAGATGTGCGAGGTTTGGCAGCGCAGGCGCAGGCCCGATTCCATCTCGACCAAGTACATAAAACTCGGCCCCTCATACGTCCGGCCCACGATCACGCCGCAGCCGTGATCCTGTGGCAGCAGTTCGAGATCGTCGAAGCGCACTAGCAAATCCAGTTGCGTGCCGTCTGGCAATGGCAACGCCTGATCCACCCGGCCAAGCTCGGTCAGGAGCACACCGCCGACCACTTGAGCCGGGACGAAATCAGCCGCGCCCATGAATTCGGCAACAAAGCGCGTGCGCGGGCGCTGAAACAGCTCGTCGGGCCTGCCGACCTGCTCCAGGCGACCCGCCCGTAACAGTGCCACTCGGTCGCCAAGTGCCAGTGCCTCGGCTTGATCGTGGGTGACGAATATGGCAGTCGCCTCAGCACGGCGCAGGATATCACGCAGGTCGTCGCGCATCTGCACGCGTAGGGCGGCGTCCAGGTTCGAGAATGGCTCGTCGAGCAGCACCACAGCCGGGCGCGGAGCCAGGGCGCGGGCCAGGGCGACGCGCTGCTGCTGCCCGCCGGAAAGCTGATGGGCGTAGCGCGCGCCAAACTCACCCAGGCCAACCAATGCGAGTGCCTGGGCGGCGCGGGCGTGGCGCTGGCTCTTGGGCAGGCGGTGCAGGCCAAACGCAACATTCTCCAGAACGGTGAGGTGCGGGAACAGTGCGTAATCCTGAAAGACCATGCCAATGCCACGAGCCTCGGGCGGCGCGCTGTGGCGTGGACTGGCGACCATCGCGCCATTCAGCCAGATTTCACCATCATCGGGCTGTTCAAGCCCGGCGATCAGGCGCAGCGTAGTCGATTTACCGCAGCCGGATGGCCCCAGCAGCGCCATGATCTCGCCCCGGAGCACTTCCAGTGAAAGTCCGTCCAAGGCCGGAGCGCTAGACTGTCCGAAGCGGCGCGAGACGTTACGAAGTTCGACGATTGCGGTCATTAGGTTTCGCTCATGCTCCAAAAAGGTGCGCGATTACGCATCGATCGCACGGTCGAGTCCGAAGCGGCCGTGAGTGTATACCAACGCCAGCGGCAGCATAGTCAGCACGATCAGTGCAAAGGCCGGCGGCGCAGCCTGTGTATGCACCGATTCCGAGGCTGCCGCCCAGATGCGTACCGGCAGCGTATCGAAGCCGGGCGGGCGCAGCAGCATGACGGTGGGCAGTTCCTTCATCGCGGTCACAAACACCAGTGTCCAGCTCACCAGGATACCCGGCGCAGCGATCGGCAGTGTGACGCGGCGGAATGCGCCGGGGCCGCTCTGGCCAAGCGTGCGCGCGGCCTGCTCCAGCGAAGCTGGCGCGCGCCTGAGTGCAGCTTCGTTGGCGGTGATGGCTTGCGGCAGCAGCCGGAAGGCAAAGCCGAGCGCAAGGCCGGCCAGCGTGCCATACAGCAGCGGCGCGGCCTGGCTGAACAGCAGCACAAAGCCCAACCCAACAATCAGACCCGGCAGGGCAAAGGCAGTTTTGCCAAGGCTTGCGATCAGGATGGACGCCTTATGCGGAAAGCGTGTCACCAAGTAGGCCGGAGCAAAAGCCAGCACAGTTGCTAGTGTAGCCGAGAGCACGGCGAGAAGCAAACTATTGCCGCCAAATCGCAGCAGGCCATCGTTGTTGATACCCCAGATGCGGTCGACTTCGCTGGGGAACAGCAAGCCCTGGAGGCTGAGGCCGCCCAGCACCAGCAGCGGCACGCCCAGCGAAAGGCCAAGCAGCAGCGCAATTCCCGCCAGGGCCAGCCAGCGCCAGCGCCCAAGCGCCACCAGCCGACGCGGCCGCCAGGCTGAATCGCGCACGACCCGGCGGCTGCGCCGGTTCAGCAGCGATTCACCAAACAGCAGCGGCATGGTGAGCGCGATCAGCACAAAGCTCAGGATGGCCGCCGCCGAACGGTCGATCTGGCCGGCGAATTGGTTGTAAATTGCGGTCGTAAAGGTGCGGTAGCGCAGCATGGCCACCGTGCCAAAGTCTGAAAGCACATACATGCCCACCAGCAGCGCGCCCGCGCCCACCGCTGGCGCGATCAGCGGCAGCGTGATCGTGCGGAACACCGCCCAGCGCCCGCGCCCACCCACCCGCGCGGCCTCCTCGAACGAGCGATCAACTGCCCGCAACGCGGCGGCGCTGGTGAGATACACGTAGGGAAATACACACAGGCTGATAACAAACGTCGCGCCCCACAGGCTGTAGACCGGCGGCAGTGGCAGCGCGCCGCGTGCCAGGCCAAAGACAGCGATCGCCGCCTGCTCGACCAGGCCGTTAGGGCGCAGCAGAATAATCCAACAGATCGCCGCCACATAGGCTGGTACGCTGAGCGGCAGGGCCAGCAGCCAACGCACAGTCGCACGGCCCGGTAGGTCGGTACACTCGACCAGCCATGCCGCAGCCACACCGATCACGGTCGCCGCTGCCATGGTGGAAAGTAACAGCGTGATTGTGTTAGCGACCAGTGGCGGAATTTGGCCCGTCCACAGCCGCGACCACACCGCCGGTTCAGCGCCAAGTGCGCGAATCGCGATATAGCACAGCGGCACCGCCGCCAGCAGGCAGACGGCGAGCGCGGCGGTAAACAGCAATGGCGGCGAACGTCGAATCATAGATTAGGTGGCACAAAATATGTGGAGTGCAAAAGCATTGATTCGCCTCGGCACCCTCACCCCTACCCCTCTCCCGGTGGGAGAGGGGTAGGGGTGAGGGGTTCTGCCCTGGCCTATGGCAAGCCAGCGCCCTGGGCTAAATCGCGGGTTGGGCCAATCTCATCCCAGATCGTGCGCAGATCGATATCGGCCTGGCGCAGCGTATCCAGCGGCTCGACGCCTTCGGCAAGCGGCACTCCGGCCAGCACTGGGTACTCAAAGTTCTTCTCGGCGTAAATCTGCTGGCCCTCTGGCGAGAGCATAAAATCGACAAAGGTTTTTGCCAACTCGGGGTTCGGCCCGCCCTTAATCATGCCGGCGTTGGTCGTGTTGATATGAATGCCCATCTGGCCCTCGCCCTGATCGGGGAAAATAATCCCGACTGGCGCGCCTTCAGCCTTCGAAAGGTAGTAGTAGTAGTGGTTGACAAAGCCCAGCTTGAGTTCGCCCGCGCCGACGGCCTTGCGCACATCGGTGTGGCCGCCAAAGAATTGCGTCTCATTGGCGACCAGGCCCTGTACGAATTCGCTGGTGGCCTGATCGCCAAGCAGCGCGCGCATGCCCACGAGGCTGGCCATCATCGCACCATTAGTGCTGTCGGCAGAGCCGATCTGGCCCTTCCAGGCCGGGTCAGTCAAGTCGAGCAACGAGGATGGCAGCTCGTCTGGCGTCACAAGTTCGGTGTTATACATGATCACACGGGTGCGCAGCGTCAGCGCCGTCCAGCTGCCGTCCTCGGCGCGTAGCTCGGCTGGCACAGCGGCGACAACCGCCGAGTCGTTTGGTGCAAACAGGCCATCGGCGGCCAAGCCTTCCATGGTCAGCGTGTCACTGTTGATCAGCACATCGGCGCGCGGGCTGGACTGCTCCTCCAGCAGCTTGCTGGCCAGCTCGCCATTGCTGCCACTGAGCACCGTCACTTTGATGTCGGGGTTGGCTATGTTGAAGGACTCGATCACCGGCTTGAACAGCGCCTCGGCGCGCGAGCTGTACACGATCACCTCGCCACTCTGGCCACTGGCGGCTGGCTGGCTGGTGGCCGCACCACTGGTCGGCGCGGCGGTCGCCTGACTGGGCGCGGCGGTGGCCTGCGCCGCAGCGGCAGTGGGCATGGCTTCGGCGGTGCTGGTGGCAGCAATTGCGGTTGACTGCGCCGGCGTGGGAACAGCGGTTTGTGCTGGTTCGAGGGTTGGCCCGCCACAGGCGGCAAGCACGGCAGCGCCAAGCGCGATCGTGGCGCTGAACCGGAGACGATTCCATGGGTCGAACATGGCGATAGCTCCCTAATAATGTCTTGCTGAAGAACGGGTGTTAGTATATGCAAACATACGTGGATTGTCAAGTATTTACTTGTTAAACTCAGGCGGCGAATCCCGGCGGTTTCAGCCGCCGGCTCGCACGACGAAGCCCGCCTACGCGGGCTTCGTACCCCCAGCCAGCGGCTTCAGCCGCGCGGTTGCCCCAGCGCCCCATAATTGTCAAACGCCCCTGGCCCTGGTACAATCGTGGGTGATTCAAACACGACCGTTCTTCGAGGATGCATGTCTCGTAGTATTCTGACTGGCACCACAGCACTGCCACGCGCACACACGGCTCGAAGCGCGCTACGCTGGCGCGCCGATCTCTATGCGCTGCTGGCGCTGGCGCTGCTGGGCATTGGCAGCATGCTGCTGGCCTACCAGCGGGCCACTGTTATGCGGCTCGATGTGGGCACCAGCTATGCCGCGCCGTACCTCAACGATTTCTTCAAGCCCGAGCAGAACGATCAGTTCGACTACGCCTACAGCGGGGCCGAGTCCGAGATTCGGCTGCCCGGCATCGGTGCGGGCGTACACACGCTGCTGTTGCGGGTCAGCGGCTGGCGTCCCGAGCAGCCCGAACCGGCGCTGCTCCAGGTTTATGAAGGCCAACGGCTGCTTGGCAGCTTTCACCTAGCCGATCAAACGCAGGTTGCACCGGAAACGTACCGGCTGGCCCTGCACACTACCAGTGGCAACGCGCTGCTGCGCCTGACCACCAGCACGTTTACGCCCAGCGCCGCCGACCAGCGCCCGCTCGGCGTGCTGGTCGACTGGGTGGAGCTGCATTCACATGGCGTTGCGCCCGAGGCTGGCCAGCTGCTGCACGTTCTGCTGATCGGCCTGCTGGCCTACACGCTGGCCCGCCAACTTGGCGCGCGGCCACTGGTGGCCTTTGCGATTGCGTTGGTTGCGGTGGTCGGCGTTGCGTGGCTGCTGGCCGATCAGCGCCTATGGTGGACGATCTTCACGCGGCGATTGTGGGGCCTGCTGCTTGGCATCTGCCTGGCAGTGCCGCTGCTGGAGCGAGCACTGCCATGGCTGTGGCGCGTGGGCGGCGTGGCCTTCAGCGCGCGGCAGACCCGCTGGCTGATCGGTATTTTGGCCGTGGCGGCGGTCTGGAAGATCGGCGGCGTGCTGTACCCGCAGATCATTGTGTACGACCAACGCTACCATGTGCCGCGCACCGAGATGGTGCTGGCCGGCGATTTCCTGAAACTGCTGGTGCCAAGCGATGTGACCGCGCTGAGTGTGACGGTTGGCTTCGAGGGCGGCCACCTGCCCTATTCGCCGCTGTGGTATCTGCTCGCCGCGCCGTGGGGTCTATTTGGCGGCGATCTGGGGATCGCTTCGAATGCGCTGAATGGCGTCGTCGATGTCTCGCGCAGCATTCTGATCGCCTACCTGGCGCTGCGCCTGTTCGAGAACCCGCTGGCGGCGCTGTGGGCGGCGGGCGTCTATCACCTGTTCGAGATGCCCTACTACCTGATCTCCTGGGGCAACTGGCCGACCCAGCTTGGCCTATGGGGCGGTTTGTTCTTTATTTGCGTGATCGCGGCGACGGCGGAGCGCGCGAGCGACCGGCGTACACTGGCGCTGCTGGGCCTGGGCGCGCTGGTGGCGATCGGCACCTACACCGTGATGGGCGTGATCGCCTTTGCAATGGTGGCCATGATGGCCGCGTTCGAGTGGCTGCGGCGCACGCCCTTTGGCGCACAACGCGGCTGGGCGCTACTGCTGGCGCTGCTGATCGGCGAGGCGATCGCATTTGGGCTGTACCATATCTGGTATGTGCCGGTGATCTGGGCCGAAACCGTGCCAGCGCTGGTCAGGCGCGTGACCGAGCCGACGCCGGAGATGCACGGCGAGCCGCGCCCAGCGTTCTTCGAAATGATCAAGATTAGCTGGGACTACACCCTGAATCACATGAGCTGGCCAGCCATGCTGCTGATTCCAGTCGGCGGGTACCTAGCCTTTCGGCAGGCCAAACGCGGGCGGCTGATCATGTTGGCATGGCTGGCCGCGCTGGTGGTCTTTTCGATTGTGGATGCGGCGATCGTGGCGATGATCTTCAAGCACATCTTTTTTACGCTGCCACTGTTCGCGCTGTTCTTGGGAGTACTGTTCGCCGCACTTTGGCATAGCCCGCGGCTGGCCGCACGGCTGGTGCCGGTGGGTGTGTGCCTGTATCTGGCCAGTTTTGTGGCCGAGCGCTGGTGGTTCTACATCATGGAGAAGCGACATTCGCCCTAGGAGCCTGACAAGATGACAAGATGACAAGATGATCCTGACTGTTCATCTTGTCATCTTGTCATCTTGTCATTTCGTCACACTATGTTTACAAGCGACATCATCGGCCTGGTTCTTTCATACATCTACGCAAGCGGGCTGCTGGGATTGGCCGAGCTACTGCACCGCAAGCTGGATGTACCGCAGTTCTACACCCGCAAGTTCGTGCATATTTGGGCTGGAATGTGGGCGCTGGCGACCATGGCGCTGTTCTACCGCTGGTGGATGGGCATCATTCCGTTTGCCACGTTTATTTTGGTCAACTATGTGCTCTACCGCACCCGGCTGGCCAAATCGGTCGACGGCGGCGAGCAACGCACGCTGGGCACGGTCTACTTCGCGCTGGCGATCACGCTGCTGTTCGGGCTGCTGTGGCGCAGATTCGAGGAGCAGGACTATGGCCCGATAGCGCTGGCAGGCGTCATGGCGATGACCTGGGGCGACGCGCTGGCCGCGATCGCTGGCAAGTCGTTTGGCCGCCACACCTACACGGTGCTCGGCTACACGCGCTCCTACGAAGGATCAGCCGTCATGTTCCTGGTAAGCTTTGCGGTCATCCTGGCAGTGCTGGTGCTGCTGCCGGGCACGTTTGTCAGCCCGTTCGCCCCGGTGCTTTCGCTGGGCCAAGCGCTGGGATTCGCCCTGATCGGCGCGGCGGTGGCCGCGTTGGCCGAGGCAGTCTCGCCCGCCGGACTGGACAACTTGACCGTGCCAGTGCTGACCTCCGGCGCGCTGTGGCTGCTCGTCCGCTAACAATTTGCCACGAAGGCACGCTGTGGGCGAACACAAGGTTCGCCCCTACAGCAATGGATGCGCCGCGTAGGGGCGAACACAAGGTTCGCCCGCCTCATCATAGTGTTCGCCCGCCACGAATGCGTTGTTGTCATGACCCGCACGCAATGAAGCCAACGTCCTCGTGAGTCGTGCGTAAGATGAGATCATAAAATCTTCGTGTCTTCGTGGTAAAAATTGCTTATAGGAAGATTATCAGGGCTTTCGCTTAAGAAGTCTTTTTCGCCTGCGGCGGGCAAGGAATTGATTTTTCTGTAGTAATTTTTTGCGCTGCAGCGCAAAAAATTACCACAGAAAGAGTACATCTTGGGAGCAAGCGAAAGTCCTGATTATGTAGAACACGAAAGGACAACGTGATGCAATGCCATCATCGCAGGGCGCGATATGTCGCGCAGCTTCGATGATTCATGCGTTCGATTAGGCGCGGCGGAAGTCTTTGACGTTGAGCTGGAGCGTGCGCTGGCCCTGCCACTCGTTGGCCTCGAAGGTGTAAACAATATCAATAATGCGCGGGGTGGCGAAGAACTCGGCCAGGTGGCCCAGGCGAAAGGCGATCGCGTCGAAGGAAGCGCCGCCCTGGCCGTCGTCCAGGCGCAGCTTGAGGTGCGCGCCCTCGTTGCCGCGCGCCCAGCCGACCGCCCGCACCTTGCTGCTGAGCAGTACCGGCTGGGAGTTGCCAAAGCCGAACGGCTCTAGCGCGCTCAACTGGCCAAGCAGCTGCCAGGACAGATCGCCAAGCGGCAGTTCGGCGTCGATCTGGAGCGCTGGCTGGAGCAGCTCGTCGGGCAGGTGGGCGTCGGCGTAATCGTTCAGGCGGCGCTCCAACTCAGGCAGCTGAGCGGTCGGGATGGTGAAGCCGGCGGCGGCGGAGTGGCCACCAAAGCGCGTGAACAGATCGGCGCAGTCCGTCAGCGCCGCAATAATGTTGAAGCCAGGCACCGAGCGGGCCGACCCGCGCGAAAATTCCTCGCCACGCTCGACCAGCAGCACTGGGCGGCCAAACTCGTCGACCAGCTTGGCGGCGACCAGCCCGACGATCCCAGCGGCGTACTCACCATCGTGTACCACAATCCGGCGCTCGGCCTTGCCTTGCTCGTAGATGCGCGCGCTGGCGGTGGCCTGCGCCTCGCGGGTGAGTTCCTGGCGGCGGCGGTTGGCGGTGTTGAGCTGTTGGGCCAGCTCGCGGGCCTCGGCCAGATCCTCGGCCAGCAGCAGCCGGTAGGCTAGCACCGCGTCGTCCAGGCGTCCAGCTGCATTCAGGCGCGGGCCAAGCATAAAGCTGATGTCGGTGGCAGTCACACGGCCCTGCACCAGCCCGGCCTCGGCGATCAGCGCTGCCAGGCCAGGGCGTTGCGTGGCGTTCAACGATTCAAGACCGGCGCGCACCAGCACGCGGTTTTCGCCAACCAGCGGCCCCATGTCGGCCACTGTGCCAAGCGCGACCACATCCAGCAGATCGCGCCCGCGCAGCGCCATCTTGAGGCCCTTACGCGCAAGCGCCTGCACCAGCTTGTAGGCAATGCCCACGCCAGTCAGCTGGCTGAACGGGTAGGTGCAGCCGGGCTGTTTGGGGTTGATGATCGCATAGGCTGCGGGCAGCTGCTCGGGCGGCGTGTGGTGGTCGGTCACGATCACGTCGATGCCCAGCTGCTTGGCGTGGGCCACCTCGTCGGCATTGCTAATCCCACAATCGACCGTAATCAGCAGCTTGACGCCACTGGCAGCCAGCTTGTCGCTGGCGACATTATTGAGGCCGTAGCCATCGCGCTCGCGGTGGGGAATGTAGGGCTGGATGTCGCCGCCCATGGCGCGGATGGCCTGAACCAGCAGCGTCACCGAGGTCACGCCGTCGGTGTCGTAATCGCCATACACAATAATCGGCTCGTGCTCGGCGACGGCGCGGGCGATGCGCGTAGCGGCGGCGTCCATGCCCTTCATCAGAAACGGATCGTGCAGGCCGCCACGGTAGTCGGATGAGAGAAACGCGGCGATGCTTTCGGAACCGCGCAGGCCGCGCTGGTAGAGCAAGCTGGCCACAACCGGCGACACATCGGGGCTGGCGATCAAAACATCAGCTGGAGCTGTACCCTTGATCTCCCAGCGCTTTTTACGTGCGGACATAGAACAGAACCTCGTGATTGGGATTGCGTGTTGGGTGTTGCGCTGTGGCAAACGACGGTGGAGTATAGCACGGGCGAGCGGAGTGTGCAATGGCGCCACGACGGCCACCGGATGCATCCGGCGTCTGCTATGCCGAAACGCGCTGAAGCGCGTTGGCCGCGGCTACAACGCGCTTCAGCGCGTTTTGCATCGCAGCAGCGGGTTTCAACCCGCGCGACCGCGCGACCGCGCGACCATACGAATCGTGCATTACAATGTCGGTCTAAAAGCCTTGCGATGAGGAACATGCTCATGTCCAGCGCTCCGCCATTCGAGCAGGCCATGCGCGCCTGTGCCAGCGCACTGACCGCCGCGTTCGCGATTCCCGCCGCCTTTCAGCCGGAAGACCAGCTCAAGCGCCCGCTGGCCGAGCTGATCGTCCAGGCCGGTAACGCGCTCGGCGGTATGGCGATTGAGGTGCTGACCAAGGTGTGGGTCGCTGCGCTACGCGGTCGCCCCGACATGGGCGTGGCGGTGCGCGGCCTGATCTCGGGCTATGTCGAGCTGAAAGCTCCCGGCAAGGGTGCCCGCCTACAGCAGTTCAAGGGCGAGGATAAAATCCAGTGGGAGAAGTTCAAAAACCTGCCCAACCTGATCTATACCGATGGCAATGAGTGGGCGCACTATCAGGCGGGCGAGCTGGCCGGGCCGATCCTGCGGCTGAGTGGCGACATGACCCGCGATGGGGCCGCTGCGATCAGCCCGGCCAATGCAGTGGCGCTGCTGGAAATGCTGTGCGCCCGCCGAGCGGCGTGGCCCCGGCAGCGCGGGCGACATGCCGCTGTTTGCCGCCAGCGGTGTGGCGCTGGACGAGGAGGACTAGCGAGCACCCATTTCTTTCATAGATCGATATCGGGACGTTGCCCACTCTGGTCGCGAGTCAGATCGAGCGCACTATCAACGAGCGGCGACTGACGAAAAAACTCAGAAAGTTTGGATTGACCGAGCTGGAGACGGCGATACTCGCTGTAGGACAGCACAACAGCCGTTTCAACTCCGCGCTTGGTACACTTGTGGGCCATGCGAAATTGCTTCCGCCACAATCTCGCTGAAATGATTTTCCGCATCTTGAAGCTGCCAAGTTCGGGGCATGATCACCTCCTAGTTGGTCTGTCCAGCACACTATCAACAAGTCATGAGCGTGTCAAGCAGCACCACGTCGGGGAGTGCTAACAATTAGTTAGCGCCATGGTACAATGCCGTTCGTCATCCATACATTGCACAACATATTGAAACCATTGCGGAGGCGCGATATAGCGCGCCCTGCGATGTACTAGATTGGTTTTTCCCATGCACTCAGATATTCAGATCACCCCGGTGCGCGGCATCGGCGAGGTACGCCCAGGCGACGATTTAGCGGCGCTGTTGGCGGGCGCGCTGGCCCAGCAGGGTTATAACCTGGCCAACGGCGATGTGGTGGTGGTCACTCAGAAGATCGTCTCAAAGGCCGAGAACCGCATCGTCGCGCCGGAAACGGTCGAGCCATCGCACATGGCGCGCATGGCCGCCGCCGCAAATGGCCAGAAGGACGCCAGCTACTACGAGGTGGTGCTGCGCGAAAGCCGCCGAATCGTCAAGATGGATCGCGGCGTGCTGATCACGGAAACCCACCACGGCCTGATCTGCGCCAACAGCGGCGTCGACGAATCGAATGTCGACGGCGGGCGCACCGTAACCTTGCTGCCAGTCGACCCGGACGGCTCGGCGCGGGCCTTGCGCGACGCGCTGCGCGCGCGTTGCGGCGTGGAGGCGGCGGTGATCATCTCGGACACCTTTGGCCGGGCCTGGCGCGAGGGCCAGGTCAACATCGCGATTGGCGCGGCCGGCATCGCGCCGCTGAACGACTATGCTGGGCAGCAGGACAGCGGCGGCTACACGCTGCGGGCCTCGATCATCGCGGTTGCCGACGAGCTGGCTTCGGCTGCCGAGCTGGTCATGGGCAAGATCGACGCAGTGCCGGTGGCGGTCATCCGGGGCTACGCCTACGCCGCCTCGGACGCGGGCGCGGGGCCGCTGATTCGCCCGCCTGAGCGGGATTTGTTCCGGTAATACTACCGCGAAGCGCGCGAAGAGTGTGTCAGATACTATTCGTGCGAGGCCGACGGGCTAAAGCCCTCGGCTACAGGTACGAAGCCCGCCTGCGCGGGCTAACCCAGCCCGCAACGGCGGGCTTCGTCGAGGTAGCCCGCGCGCTTCGCGGTAATACATGCATTCTTAACCCTCGCAGTAACATAACACTTATGGACAACGACCTTTCCACAATCATTCGCCGCCGTCGCTCTGTTCGGCGCTACCAGCCCCGCCCGGTCGAGCACGCACTGCTCTGGCAGGTGCTGGAGGCCGGGCTATGGGCACCCTCGCCACACGGGCGCATGCCCTGGCGCTTTGTGGTGCTGACCCGCGCCGAACCCAAGCTAGCCCTGGCCGAATCGATGGGCGCTGAATGGCGTCGCCAGCTGGCCTTTGACGGCCAGGACAGCAGTGTGATCGAAACACGCGCCCGCAAATCGCACGAACGGATCGCCCAGGCCCCCGCAATCATCATTCCCTGCCTGTACTTGGGCGACCTGGACGTATACCCCGATGCAGATCGCAATGCTGCCGAGGCGACCATGGCCGTGCAAAGCCTGGGCTG
>JACMIM010000197.1 GCA_014381165.1 Roseiflexaceae bacterium | reverse complement strand
CGATTGATCCCGGGCTCGCCATAATCAGCTTCCCCACCCTTTCGGAGCTCCGGCCATGAGACGATCGATAGTAGCTCTGGCGAGCACGGCACTGCTGGCTTGCGCTCAAGACCCCGAGATGGCCCAGTTGTGTGGGATCGACCGCGACCGCGCGATCACCGCCACCTTTGCGATCGGCGGGGCACTGGCGGGGGCGGCGGCGTTCGTGTTTGCGCTCTACTACACGCATCCCTACACGCTTTATGGCGCGCAGAGCGGCCTGATCGCCTTTACCGCCGCTATGCTAGGCGGAATCGGGCGGCCACGCGGCGCGCTGCTGGCCGGGCTGATGCTTGGCATTGTCGCCGCCTTCTCCGACTTCTACCTGGCCGTGCAGTGGACACCAGTGTTGCTGCTGGCGCTGCTGATCGGCCTGCTGGTGCTGCGCCCTGCTGAAGCAGGCGACACGGCAACCGCCAGCGCGCCCGCCGCGCTGGCCGCCCGCGATCGCAATGGCAGCCAGCGCAGCCGCTGGATGCTGGCAGCGCTGCTGATTCTCGGCGCGCTCTACCCGCTGCTCGATCGGCTGCTCGACGGTGGCACACAGCTGATCGTGCTGGGCGGGTTGATCTTCGTGCTGCTGGCGCTGGGCATGAACCTGGTACTTGGCTTCGCCGGCCTGCTCGACCTTGGCTATGCCGCCAGCTTTGCGATCGGCGCATACACCGCCGGCCTGCTGACGCTGCCCGGCGGTGCGCTGGCCGGCCTGGGCGCGCAACAGCACACGCTGCTGGTGTTTGCGGTGTGCGCCGGGCTAGCGGCGCTGTATGGCGCAGCCAATGCCCTCCTAACCATGCGGTTGCGCGGTGAGTACCGGGCGGTCGTGACGCTGGCTTTCGGCCAGATCGTGCCGCTGCTGGTGGTCAACTTCGATGGAGTGACCAATGGCGCGCGCGGGTTGACTGGGCTGCCACCGCCGCAGCTGTTCGGCCTCGCCCTCAGCACACCGACCCAGCGCTACTACTTGGCCTTTGGGCTGATCTGCCTGACAGCGACCGCAAGCCTGTGGCTGGGCCGCTCGCGGATCGGGCGGGCCTGGGCCGCGCTCAGCGCAGATGAACTCGCAGCAGCCAGCAGCGGCGTGCCGCCCACCCACATGCGCGTGCTGGCATGTAGCCTAGCATCGGGCGTGGCTGGTGTGGCCGGCGCACTGTTTGCTAGCAGTTTCAGTTATGTCAACCCTGATGCGGCTGAATTTCGCATTACGGCGATGGTGCTGGCGATGGTGGTGATTGGCGGGGCGGGCAGCGTGTCGGGAGCCATTATCGGCGCGCTGGCAATCGCCGCGATCGATCAGTTTGCGATCTCCTGGCTGGGTGCTTGGGCTGCCGCGCGCGCCGCCGAGGGCTACTGGTTTCTCGGCGTGTTCGATGTTCGCACGCTCAACTTCTTGTTCTTTGGCCTGGCGCTGTACGTGGCTACGCTGCTGCGCGGCCGCCGTGCTACATGAGCATAAAACGATCTACAATGGGTGGGGCAACGTACATTCGGTGGAACGCATGATGCGTGGTGGAAAGACACCACCCACGATATATCGAGGAATTGATTATGAGCGACCCTCAAGCGCCGCTTGGCAAGGCAACCAACCAGACGACGCGCCCGCCCGCGCCGCGCTCGCAAGGGCCAAGCGGTAACCCACCTGGCGGCACTCGTTCGCCCGTGCCCGGCAGAAACGGCGCGGCCACCCCGCCGACAATCCAGAACCCGCTGCGCTCGCCGCGCTTTTGGCTGGTATTCTTTGGCTTGCTCGCCGTGAACTGGTTAATTATCCCGATAATCTTTCCCGACCAGTTGAACCGCCTGACCGTCTCCTACACCTTTTTCAAGCAGCAGGTCGAAGCCGGCAATGTGGCCAAGATCACCAGCCGGGGTGAGGATATCCAGGGCCAATTCAGGACTCCTGTACGCGCTGCCGACGACCCAGCCAATGCATTGACCGAGCCTGCGGCAAGCCCTGGATTGCCAATTTTTGGCCAGAATAACCAGCAGGATGAGCCACTTACCGATTTTGCGACTATCAAGCCAGCCTATGTCGATGCCGAGTTCGAGGCGCTGCTGGAGGCAAATAACGTCATCCAGTCCGCTGAACCGCTTGAGCAGCCGCGCAATGGCTTTGTCACCTTTCTACTCGCCTTCGGGCCGACCCTGCTGCTGCTTGGGCTGTTTCTGTGGTTTAGCCGCAACCTCGCCCGCTCGGCCACCGGCGGCGCGTTCTCGCTAGGCCGCAGCCGCGCCAAGCGCTACGACCAGGCCGAAGCGAACAAGCGCGTCACCTTTGACGATGTGGCTGGCATCGACGAGGTCGAGCGCGAGCTGACCGAGATTGTCGATTTTCTCAAGCAGCCCGACAAATACCAGCGCCTGGGCGGGCGCATTCCCAAGGGCGTGCTGCTGGTCGGCCCGCCCGGCACCGGCAAGACGCTGCTGGCCCGCGCAGTGGCTGGCGAGGCCAATGTGCCATTCTTCAGCATGAGCGGCTCGGAGTTTGTCGAGATGGTGGTGGGCGTGGGCGCGGCCCGCGTGCGCGACCTGTTCAAAGAGGCGCGCGCCAGCGCCCCGGCGATTATCTTCGTCGACGAACTCGACGCGATCGGCCGCCGACGCGGCGGCAATAGCTTTGGCGGCAACGACGAGCGCGAGCAGACGCTTAACCAGTTGCTGATCGAGATGGACGGCTTCGACGAACGCACCACCGTGATTGTGCTGGCCGCCACCAACCGCTCGGATGTGCTCGACCCCGCGCTGCTGCGGCCAGGCCGCTTCGATCGGCGCGTGATCGTGCAGCCAGCCGACAAGGTTGGTCGCACCGCGATTCTCAAAATTCATACCCGCGAGGTGCCGCTAGGCAGCGATGTCAGCCTCGAGGCGATCGCCGCCGCGACACCAGGGGCAACCGGCGCGGAGCTGGCCAACTTGGTCAACGAGGCCGCGCTCCTGGCGGCAAGTGGCGGGCGCAACAGTGTTTCCGCCGAGGACTTCTCGCAGTCACTCGAGAAGATCATGCTCGGGGCCGAACGCTCGCTGGTGCTTTCACCCGCCGAGCGCGAGCGCACCGCCTACCACGAGGCCGGCCACGCGCTGTGTGGCCTGCTCCAGCCCGAGGCCGACCCAGTGCGCCGCGTCACGGTCGTGCCACGCGCTCAGTCGCTAGGTGTGACCCTCTCGGTGCCGGAGATGGACCGCTACAATTACAGCGAGGAATATCTGCGCGCGCGGATTGTGGTGGCGCTGGGCGGGCGTGCTGCTGAATTAGTTGTGTATGGCAATATCACCACTGGCGCAGAGAACGACCTTCAGCAGGTGACGAACATGGCCCAGGCCATGGTTACACGCTTTGGCATGGCCCCCGAGGTCGGCCAGATCCAGTTCGTCAGCCGCGATGAGGGCAATTTCCTGGATGGCGGCATGATGGGCGGCAGCCAGCGCACCTACAGCGAGGCGACCGCGCAAACGATCGACCGCGCCGTGCGCAAGATCGTCGATACTGCCTACGCCCGAGCGATCGAACTGCTCAATACGCACCGCGACCGCCTCGAAGACCTGACCCAAGCCCTGCTGCGTGAAGACTCACTTGACGAGCAGGCGATTCTGGCCGCAGCCAGACTGCCAGCCAAGCAAAAGCAAACCGACGGAATGGTGATTGTGAGCTAGCCTGAACCACCATCCCTATGAAATGCGAAGGCGGGCAGCTGTGCAAAACATGGCTGCCCGCCGCGTTTATTACAACGCCGTGACACAAGAGTGCAACCAGTACGCGCGTGCGTCGTTGCTACACGGCTTGACATCCATGGCGAACCCTTTAGACTTGTGGGCATGTCGGAAATGCGCAATGATTAAAAACTCATCAAAACAGCTGAAGTTGGCCATTGACTATGCAGCGTAGTACGGTACAATGTAAGAGTCCTGGAGTCGTAGCTCACATTCTACTCGTGCAGCGCGACGCACTACTACATCGTATCGTACTAACACACAAGGAGCACGGCAATGGTCAAGAAGTTCATGAAGCAGGTTGTGCGGGTCACATTGTTTATGGCTCCGGCACTCGCGGGGTTGGCGGCAGTTCTACCGTCTTCGAGCAAGTGGCTATAGGCTACCGACGACAAACAAGCGTTTTCATCACCGGGTTTTTAACCCGGTGATTTTTTTTGCTACTGAACGTAGTAACCGAGGCGAGTATGTATACACTTCCTGTTGCTGCGCGTGTTTACCTTGTATGTACTTGGCTTTGTGCTCTAGCGATTATCGCGAGTGTTGTGCCAGCTCTGCTCCAGGAGGCACAATGGCTCTGGCTACTGATCTGGCTGATCGCGTTCAGTGTGTCGGACTATTTTGCGGTTGCCTTTGACGTTGGCGAAAGCAGCGTTGGTATGACGTTGGCAGAGGCTTTGCTGATCTTTCTGGTTCCCACGGCTGGTTTTGAATCTATCATCATTGTCGCCTGTGCAACATTCTTTGTGGAAGCGCTGCAACGGCGCGTGTGGTATCGCGCGCTCTTCAATGTCGCCCAACGTGTCATTGTGGTCTTTGCGATGGTTGCTACCTACCAAGTATTTCACGACCCAGCGGCCATTCCCTTCAGTAGTGTCAGCGAGACATTCGCATTCATGGCCATCAGCCTTATTCACTACGCAATCAATACCATTCTGGTCGGCACTGTGGTGGCGCTTGCAACCCGCGCACCGATCACGTCGGTGTACAAACAGAGCTATCGCCCTGTGCAGTGGATACACCTGCTTACATTGCCGATCGGCGCGCTGATGGCAGCACATTGGGCATCGAACCGCTGGCTCCTGATCTTCGACGTGCTAGTGCTGCTGATCGCCCAGCGCTCGTTTCTTGCGGTGGCCCAGCTCCAGCAAGAAAGCCAGCGCCGCCACGAATTGGCCGACGAGCGCGGGCGGCTGTTAGAGGAACTGCGCGTGCGCCAGGAAGATTTAATCCGCTCCTCGAAGCTGGCCGCGCTCGGCACTTTTTCCTCAGGCATTGCCCACGAACTTGGCAACCTGCTTTCCGCGGTAATCGGCCAAACTCAGCTCGGCCTGCTGACTAACGACCGCGAGGAAATGCGTGAGTCGCTGCAAAATACACTCAAAGCCTGCCAGCGCGGCCGCACGATCACAAAAGAACTGCTCACCTTTGCCCGTCAGGGTGAAAACCAGCGCATCATGACCCAGTTGCAGGAGGTGATCGAGGACACGCTGCTGATGACCCAGCACGATTTCGAGCAGGCCCAGGTGCAGGTTGTGCGCCAGTTCCAGCCGCTGCCACCGACTGCCTGTGATCCAGGCCAGATCATGCAAGTGCTGCTGAATCTGCTCACCAACGCACGCGATGCTATGCCGCCGTCTGGTGGCCAGATCATTGTGAGCACACGCTGTGAGGCCGAGCGTATCGTGATGACGATCGCTGATACTGGCTCAGGAATGCCACCTGATCTATTGGAAAAAGTCTTCGAGCCGTTCGTCACCACCAAGGGAGCGCAGGGCACCGGGCTTGGCCTGGCGATCTGCTATGGCATCATCACCAATCACAAAGGTGATATTCGCGTCGTAAGCGCGCCCGGCCAGGGCACCACCATGACGATCACCCTGCCAGTAAGCGAACAGGCTGAACCAGGCATCGTCCTTTCGCAACAGGATATACTGCGTCTAGAGACCGCCGAGGCGCTCGGCGTGTAAGCGTGTGCCCTCTTACCCCCACTTTCCCAGAGCGTTACAGCATCGTTACATCGCTCCCTTCGCGTGAAGCCGTTTGCCTGCTACGCTTGGGGCAGCAAAACTTGTATGCCACGGGGTTCGTCGCGATACAGAGTATCGTGGTCGCGATAGCGCTGTGGCTTCTGTGGCCGCTGTGGCATGTGCCCTTTTCAGGACAGCCGCGTGGCACAGCGGAAAGGCACACGCGATGCAACAAGATATACAGGGCACCGGCTGGCGAGAAGCCGCACGCGACGAGCACGGAGCCAGCACCGTCGAGGTAATCGGCATAGCGGCGGCGCTGGCAGCGCTATTGGTCGCACTGGTGCTGGTGCTTTCGACGCAGGGCCAACAGGTGGGCGAGACCATGACCGGGCGCATCCGCGCCGCGCTCAATCTATCGGCGGATGCTACGCCTGGCAGCGCCAGCCCAGGCATCGCCGCCGCCGAGCGTGCCGATCCAGCTGCGGCGGTACAAACACCTGCGGCGGCTCCTGCACAGGCCCAGTCTTCTTCGTGGATAGATGGACTTCAGCTTGGCTTGGACTTCATCGGACTCATTCCGGTGCTTGGCGAGCCAGCCGATCTGCTCAATGGCCTGATCTACGCGGGGCGCGGCGATACGGTCAACGCTGGGCTGTCGCTTATCGCGCTGTGGCCCGCCGGTGGGCAGGCTGCCACGGCCGCGAAATTCGGCCTGCGCTATGGTGATGAAGCCGTGGCCGCTGTGCGCAACACCGACAATGCCGCCGATCTGGCTCGCCGCACGCCCTGCGTTGGCGCGGTTCCTGCCCCAACGTTCCGTACACTGGCGGCTGCCCGCCCATTTGGCGCAGGCGCGGCACTGCCGGTTGCGAGCGCGCCACTGGCCGCCTACAACACGCTGATCGCCGAGGCACGCGGCAGCAGCGGCGCACTGGCGATCGTCCAAAGCTCGCCCTGCCTGGATGCGATCTACACCTGGCTGCGTAGCCGCAGCCCTAGCAACGATATCCGCCGGGCGGTCAACGAGGGGCCAGGGCCAAAAGTCGACCCAGTCTATGGCTACCCAGTCGATCGATTCGAAGCCGACCATATCGTGCCGCTGGCCGATATCGTCAACATTCCGGGCTTTGATAAACTGACGCGGCAGCAGCAGCTGGAAGTGGCCAACCTGCGCGAAAACTTCATCGGGTTGGGCAAATCGACCAATGCTTCAAAGCAGGACAAATCGTGGTCGGAGTGGCCAGGACACAGTGAACTGGGGCCAGTCTCACCCGAGGTACGGGCACGCATGCTCCAGCTCGAGCGCGACGCCCGCGCGGCACTCGAACGAGCGGTCGCCGCGCGCCAGCCGTAGTGCGCGAAGGTAATAACTCATAATCGTTTCGTTTTGGGGTGCAGAGCACCCCAAAACGAAACAAAACGCTAGCGGTTCCACCCCACTCCAGGAGATGCGTTTGATCGACGATACCCTACGCGAGCTTGACAACTGGCTGAAGGCAAACGAACCAGAGCTGTACCAGGAACTACAGGAGGGCTTGTCGTCGCAGGAGGCCGGGGCCTTTGAGCAGCAGCTTACGATCAGCTTGCCGCCCGAGTTCAAGAAGCTACTGCGCTGGCGCAACGGCCAGTCCAGCGATTCCTACGACAGCCTGTTCTTCAACTTCCAGCTGATGCGCAGCGATGCAATTGCGGAGGCGGTGAAGGTTCACAATCAGCTGCTGGCGAGTGGTGAGTACAAGGGCAATTGGTGGAACCCAGGCTGGGTGCCATTTCTCGATAATGGCGGCGGCGACCACTACTGCATCGACACGGCTGGCGTGGGTACGGGCGAGGCTGGCCAAATCGTCTGGTTTCTGCACGACAATGCCGAGCGCAAGGTCATGCACCACAGCTTTGGCGACTGGCTGACGACGCTGCTGGAAAGCTTCAAGGCGGGACTGCCAGTCAACTCCGACGACTTCGGCGTGGACGAGGACGACGAGGCGCGCTACCAGGCGATCTACGAGCGCGTCAACAAGGGGCTGCCGGTTTCGCTCTAGCAACAAAGAACACGGAAACCACCAAGACACCAAGTTTCAAAACTTGGTGTCTTGGTGGTTTCCGAGCGTTATACATTGAGGCGACCAAGTTGGGATGAAGGCTGTGATGGCAGCCCACGTCTACTCCCGAGGTAAGAACCAGTGGATATGTCCACATTGCGCACAAACGTAGCAGGTTGCAGACGGGTTCACCCAGTCAAGGTTGAAGAATGTCGCAGCAGCGGTATTTAACTGCGCAGTTCGTTGCCAAAATCGATTATACCCGCATACATAACAGTTTAATGCATGGGCGAACACTTCAACTAGTTGTGGTTCATCAGACGGCGATTGTCGCATCGCTCCTCCTCCATACATATTCACACAAGACAAATATCAGGGCATATAATTGTACGATATATGGTCTTTTTTGGCTGCATTGTAAATACAGATGCACCCCTTGTTTCGATAGCATGCGCTCCATAACTTTCGGCTGCGACAGATACCCTGGTCGCCGATAGTTTAACCGGAATGAACTTCATGAAATATGCCTTTTATTGCAAACCACACTAAAAAACCTAATAGAACGTATACGGCAATGGAAAAAAAGAAAGAAGTCCAAATTATTGGCATTATTTCTGTAATCTTATCCTGAGGAAAGCCAACATCTAGCAATTTCTTTTTTGCACGCCAAGGAAAAAAGTACAAACGAAGTTCAGTTTGATATTGCTTCATAATTACCTCCAAACATTGAAACCAATTATGGGGTCGGCCTGCATACGTGCAAAAACCTGCAATTTCGGCTACAGTATTCTGTACTATATTATAATCCCGCCAAGCTTCTGTTTCAAGTACACAATCTTGATAAGACTATAACATAGCGAGGTGCAGAAATATTGAGCCGCTCCTCTGCCCTCACCCCAGTCCACTCCCCGGTGAGAGTGGGCCGGGGTGAGGGGATCAATGCAACTGCTCTTTGCTATATGGTACAGAGTAGATTTATATGATAGCGCTCTGTTGTAGAAAGTGTGTGGTACTATAAGCAGCTACCGACGTGTAAGTAGATAAAACTCGCATTAAATATATGCGATAGAACCCTTACCTGAGATTGGCCGTTGAAAGT
>JACMIM010000196.1 GCA_014381165.1 Roseiflexaceae bacterium | reverse complement strand
TCTCATTGTGTCCATAGACTTGCTTCAGCGCCAATACCACATGAGCGGGCACCAGCCAGGTCACATCGCCATTGAGCGAGGCGATCTCGCGCACGGTGCTGGAGCTGAAGAAGGTATATTTTTGGTCGGCCATAAAAGTCACGAATTCAATCTCTGGTGCCAATGTATGGTTGATCTGCGACAACTGGAATTCGTGTTCGAAATCCGACACAGCGCGCAAGCCGCGCACCATCACCGATGCGCCAACGCTGCGGGCATAATCGACTGTCAGGCTAGTATAGCTATCCACGCGCACCTGCGGCATGTTCTGCGTTGCCTCGCGCAGCAGTGCGATACGCTGCTCGGTCGAAAACAGCAGCCGCTTACTTGGCCGGTCGAACACGGCCATGACCACGCTGTCGAACAGCCGGGCCGCGCGGGCCGCAATATCGAGATGGCCGTTCGTGACAGGGTCGAAGCTGCCGGGATAGATGGCGATGGTCACGCCACGCTCCTTTGCGGTTGTACGGCCTGCTCCGGCGCGCTATCAGTCGCGCTCTCGTCGAGCTGACCTGGCTCGAAGATTGAGAAGCATGAATCACCCAGGCGGCGAAACTTGATGCGATGCAGCGGCCCATACTGGTCGGCGAGCACAACCTGTGGCGCGTGGCCCACGATCAGCAGGCCCTCTTCGGCCAGCAGCGCGGAATCGGCCACAGCGTGAATCATTTCTTCAATCGCTGGATCGGCATAGGGCGGATCCATAAAAATTATAGCATATTTCTCGGGCGGAGCAGCCGAAGCCAGATAGCGAGCCACTGGCATGGTATGAACGTTGCCGCGTTCGCTGAACTTGGTATGCGCCAGGTTTTCGCTGATGATTTTACATACATGGGCATTGCGCTCGACAAAATCAGCCGACGACGCCCCGCGCGAAAGGCACTCGATGCCAAGCGATCCAGTGCCAGCATACAGGTCGAGCACATTGCCACGGATGGGGCCGTAGCCCTCCAGCACGGAAAACACTGCCTCTTTTACGCGGTCGAGCATCGGGCGCGTGCCCATGCCTTTGGGGGCTTTGAGCTTGTGGCCTTTGGCTGATCCGGTAATCACACGCACAGCGAATTCTCCATGTTAGCAAACAAACTGCCTAAGTTTTCAGCGGCGCAGCGTCTGCTGCGTGTTTCGCGCCGCCACAATCACGTCCAGTGCATCCAGGGCAGCCTGTACGGTGCGGCCCGCGATATCGCGTTCGGGGTTGACCGCGGTAAGCGCGACAGCCGCAAGGTTGGGCGAGGCCGCAATGCTTGCGACAAGCTCGTGAAGAACCTTTGAAGAGATTCCACCGGCAGCAGGATAATCGACACCCGGCGCGGTCGTGTTGTCGAGCACATCGATGTCGAGGTGCAGATACAGCTGCCCAGCGGCGCGCAGCAGCTTCAACGCGCCGTCGATCTTGGCTTGGTGCTGAACCAGCTCGATCGCGTTGAGCACAGTTGCCTCGGAGGCCGCCAACAGCGCCTGCTCCGGCCCGTCGAGATCGCGCACCCCCAGCAGCACGACATTGCGCTCCTGCACGGGTGCAAGTTGCACCTGCTCACGCAGCTGCGTCAGGCCACGCCCGACCGCGCAGGCCAGCGGCATTCCGCCCAGGTAGCCGCTCAACGTCGAATCAGGCGTGTTGAAATCGCCGTGGGCATCGACCCAAGCAACCGCAGTCTGCTCTGGCTGGCCGAGGCCGGCCAGCGTGCCAAGCGCGGTCAGGCAATCGCCGCCGATCACCAGCGGCAGCCGACCGGCTGCGCGCGCCGCCGCAACCGCTTCGCGTAGCCTACCGAGCATGGCACCAATACGCGCAACCGGCTCGCCTGCTGGCAGCGCACCGTCGAGCAGTTCAAACGACAGATCGGCTCCGGCGGTGCGCAGCCGCTGCAACAGCCCTGCGGCAAGCAGCGCTTCGGGAGCGCGGCCCTTGGCGACTTGCAGCTGATCGAGGTCGAACGGGACGCCAATGATCGACAGGGGCATAGCAGCACCTCACATACCATATTCAAGACGCCGTACCAGCGCCGTGGGCAGGTTTGCCTCTCGCATTTGGCGCTGGGTTTTGGCGATATCGTATTCTATTCGCATGAAGCGTACCGTTGAGGTATCGGTGTCAAGAATAGCATACGCGGCGCGTGGGTCTTGGCTGCGCGGCTGGCCAACACTACCAGGGTTGATAAAGTAGCGCACGCCTGGCTCCAGCTGTAGGGTATCACCGGCGGCAGGAATCGTGGGATTGAGGCAGGTGCCATTCTTTTGGCGGCGGAAGATCAGCGGCACATGTGAGTGGCCCAGAAAACAGACTTGCTGCTCGAACAGCTCGAAGTTATCGCGGGCCTGGTCGCGGGACAGCATATACTCCCAAACTGGCTCACGTGGGCTACCGTGAACCAGCAGAAAGCGCTCGTCCACCGCGTGAATCGGCGGCATTGTTTCAAGCGCAGCGCGGTGTGCTGGCTCAAGCTGCTGGCCATTCCAGATATTGGCGGCGCGTGCGTCGGCATTGAAATCGGACAGGTCGACCCGCTCGATACAGGCAAGGTCGTGATTCCCGGCGATCATCGCCGTCGCTTGATCGCGCATGGTGGCCATGCATTGATTTGGGCGCGGCCCATAGCCGATCGTGTCACCCAGGTTCCACAGCTGGTCGACCGTACCAATAGTGTTGAGCACTGTTTCAAGGGCGACAACATTCGAATGGATGTCGGAGACGATTGCTATACGCATAGGTGTTAAGGCTACCAGCGGTTAGCTATTAGGTAGTATTCAAAAACGGGCCGCCCGTTGCGGCTGAAGGGTAAGCCAACCGTCAATGGCTAGCCAGCTGTTAACGTCTAGTAATCGAGCGAGATACCGGCGACGGCAGTACGCACGTTATACTATGGAGCAGCATCGTACCACCGGGCTAAAGGAGCACGGCGACACGTTATGGAACCATCCGGCCACTGCCCGTATCTGGGCCTCAAACAAAACCGTGCCATTCGGTTCGCATCACCGACGACCGAACACCGCTGCTATGTCAGCGGCGATCCGATCGACATTCCCGTCGATCAGGGCAGTTATTGCCTGTCGCAGGGCCACATTCATTGCCCATTATACACGGGTTCCATGCTTGGAACAACGCAGGCGACCGAACCGCCGCTGGCCTCCCCGCCGCTGGCCGAGCGGCCTGGCCTGCGCGGCTGGATGGCCAGTCTGTCGCCCCGCGATCGCGGTGTGTACGCGCTCATGCTGGGCCTACTCAGCCTGATCGCGGCGATCTACATCTTCCTCGGCGCGCAGTCGCTGTTTGGCGATGGCTCACTTGCACCTGGCCCGCGCCCGGCCGCCACCGCCGCTGCTATCGCCGCAGCGCCAACCGGCCAACCAACAGCGGGCGCTACGGGCCTCCCGGCCACGCCAACTGCGTTGCCAACGCGCATACCACCTACTGCCGTGCCAGCGCCGCAGCCCACCGATAATGTGCTGTTTCCGCCAACCGCAGCGCCAACCGATGTTCCAGCTGAAACAGCCACAACAGCCGCTGCTGCGCCGACGACCACCGCTACACCGACGAGCGTGCCCGCTCCTGCTGCGACAGGTATTGTTGCGCCGCCCACCAGTGCGCCCACCAGCGCGCCGGCTACCGCTGCAACCGCAACCGCGCTGCCGCCCACCAGCGCGCCGACGCAAACGCCAGCCACAACCACCCAGCAGCCGCTAACCCTGTTCTTTGGCGATGCGAGTGGGACGCTATATGTGCCAGTGCAGCGCCAGGTACTGGTTGCCGATGGCCAGGTAGCCAGCGCTGCGGTGAACGAACTGATCGCCGGACCGAGCGAAAATCTGGTGCCGCTGCTGCTGCCTTCGACCGAACTGCTGGGCCTGGAGATCAGTGGTGGAACTGCAACGGTGAATTTTGACCGCTGGCCCTCGGCGCAGGGCGATCTCCGCGGCTACAACGCGGTTGTCCTGACGCTGACCCAGTTCACCAACATTCAGCGGGTGCAGTTTCAGGTCGGTGGGCAGAATATCGGCATTGGCGGGAGTGGGCCGGTCGGTCGCCCTGTACTTAATGTGCTGAACCCAGAGGGATTGGAGCCGTCCACCAGCACCAGCGAGTTCTTGCCGCTGTACTTCCCGCTCAAGAGTGGCGAGTATGATGTGCGCATTATTCGGCTGGCCCCCAAAACGAACGAAACCGCGCGGGCAACCATGAACGCGCTGCTGGCGGGGCCTGGCAGCTACGCCAGCGCCGTTCAAGCGGTCATTCCGCGCGGCACCGAGCTACGCGATATTTCGATCGACCAGAGCAGCCGTGTCATCACTGTTGATTTCAGCCAGGCCTTCGCCAGCGCGACCAACCGCGAGGCGGCAACGCGGAACATCGTGCAATCGCTGACCACGCTGCCGAATGTGCGCGGCGTTCAGATTCTGGTCGAGGGCCAGCCGCTGGCCGACCAGTGGGGCGAGGCCTACCGCAACGGATTTGGCGTGCCGACGATCAATCCGGAATAACGAGGGATCAGGGATCAGGGGTTAGGGGTTAGCCCGATAGCCAGCGCTTCAGCGCCGGGAATCTTCAGCCAGGCAGTCGGCGCAGATGCGCGAAGGCACGCCGGTCGCGGCTTCGTCGTGCAGACCGTCGCGGCTGCCACAGAAGCGGCACACGCTGAGGTTCTCGATCTCGTCGGCAGGCCAGAGTTGCGGGGCTAGCACAAGCTCCATGGTACGCTTGATAGTCAGGGTGCCGACGCGCACACATACCGCCGAGGGAAACGTCTCGACGACGTGGGCGAAAATGTGGCGCGGGTGACAATACACTTGGTCGCCGACGACGACATCGCGCATGCGTGGGTGATTGATGATTTTAAGTTTCATCGAAGTTTTGCAATCAGGTCGCGCAGCTCGACCTCGTCAAGTGCAAAGCTAGGGTCATCGTCAAACATGAGTACGTCGAGCGCGTCGGCCAGCGCTTCCTCCGCGCCCTGCTCATAGGCTTCCTGGCCAAGTTCCTCGGCGTAGAAACGGGCAAAAGCCCAGCCAGCCAGATTGCTCTGGCTCAACCGCCCATCGAGATGCGCCTCTACCTGCGCGATCACGTCGGCGCGCAGAATAATCGGTAGCTCGCTCATAGCACTTCCTCACCTGTAGAACGGGGACTAGGGACTGGGGAACCAAGAACAGGGACTAGGGACTAGGGACTAGGGACTAGGAAACAGTCAGATTTGCTGTTTGTTCTCTGTTCTTTGTTCTCTACTGTTTGTTCTCTGTTCTTTGTTCTTTGCTATAGTGCGTCCTCGCAGACCTCGAAGAACCCACAGCTCTGGCAGCGCCGCGCCTCATCGTGGCTGCGCTGGCAATCGGCCTGATCCAGGGCGGCGCGCATCTCGTCGATCAGGTCGAGTACTTCGGCGCGCACCTGCGGGGTGTAGTCGAGTTGAAAAGTACGCTCGGCATAGCGCAGCAGGCCATATGGTGGCGGCGTGTCCTCGGTTTCCTCGATCAGCACACAGTAGGCCGCCAGCTGCATCAGGTCGGATTCATACGGCACCGGCGACTGGCGGCCAGGCTTGACTTCCACCGGAATCAACGCGCCGCGCCGCTCGATCACATAATCAGGTTTGCCGGTCAACCCAAGCCGCCGGGCGACCAGCGGCTTTTCCAGCTCACGGCCCCGCGTGTCCTGCGAACGCACTGGTGCCCATGGCAGCCCAGTGCGCTGGCGAATACGCAGCGCCCAAACCAGCAGCACCACGGCCAGCGTCAGCAGCGCCAGCGCCAGCGAGATCACAGAAACTGCGCCGCCGCCAACAGCCCCAGCGCGGCCAGAACCAGTGCGGCCACCAGCCAAAGCAGCAGGCGACTACCAGCGACAGCCCGGCCATGGCGTTGGTGCAGGCGCGTGCCATGCTCGCGCCGCGCCCGGCCTGCCGGCTCGATGCCAGCGACCCGGCGCAGCCACCAGGCCCTGGCGCAATACACGTATTCGCCAATCTCGCTGGCGCGAATCATCGGCGGGCGCGGTGGAGCCATGGCGCTACTGCCCAAGCGCCGGCCCGCCGCCGATCCAATTGGCCACATCCGAGATCGTAACGACCACCATCAGGCCCATCAGCAGCGCAAAGCCGACTGCATGCACCAGCGCCTCTCTTTCAGGCGGGATGCGCTTGCCGCGCCGCACCATTTGGATGAGCGCGAACAGAATGTGGCTGCCATCGAGCGCTGGAATCGGCAGCAGGTTGAACAGAAACAGATTCAGGCTGATCAGCGCCGTCCAGTTCCAAAAGCCGGTGGCACCAAAGCGCTCGATCACCTCGCCGGTGCCGCGCGCCATACCAACCACACCGGTCACGCCGCCTTGAATCGGCTCATTGAAGCCGAGTAGCCCGCCAAACAGCTGGCCTAGCGCTTTCACGAATTCGACCAATGTGTTCCATGTCTGTTCGACACCGGCGATCAGCGCGCCAAAGAAGCCCACCGAAACCAGCTCGGGCTGCTGACTGTACGAAAAGCCGAAGCCGGTTGGGAACTGCTGGCCGCCGTCGGGGTTCGTCCAGGGGCCAGGCGTAACATCAAGCGTGATCTGCTGGCCATTGCGCTCGACCAGCGCGGGAATGGCCTGACCAGTATTGGCTTCGGCGGCGGCGCGCACGCGGCCTGCGTCCTCGGCGATCGCCTGGGTGTCCAAGGCGAGCAGCAGGTCATTCGGCTGAAAGCCGGCCCGCTCGGCCGGCGTACCGGGGATGATCTGCGTAATCAACACGCCGTCGCGCACCTGCGCAACACCATCGACCACCTGCGGCATGCCATTAGCCATGATCAGCCCTGCGTAGATCACATATGTCAGCAGCAAATTCATGAGCGGGCCAGCCAGCAGCACAAGGATTTTCTTCCAGGGCGCTGCTGCTGCAAGGCTCCCGCCGGCCCCGTATAGCACATCGCCCTCGCCGCCAAAGCGCACAAAGCCGCCGATCGGCAGCCAGTTCAGCGTGTACTTGACACCGGCGCGCTCGAACAGCACCACCGCGCGTGGCGGAAAGCCGATACCAAACTCCTCGACGGCGATGCCGAGCCAGCGCGCGGTCAGGAAGTGGCCAAGCTCGTGAACCAGCACCAGCAGCGCCAGCATCACAAGAAATATGATCAAGGTCAACGTGCCGCTTGCAAAACCGTCCAAGGAACAGCTCCTTATGTCAAACTAAAGACGAAAGGCCGCCAGGTGAAGCCTGAGCGTCGTGCGTCTTGGGTGAAGAGCGCGTATCTGGTAGTGTACCCCAAACGCATGTTCCATGTCAAAACGTTGGCGACAATAGGGTGTGGCATACACTTTTGCGCCGCCACCACGGCCACCGGATAAATCCGGTGGCTGCTACGCCAAAACGCGCTGAAGCGCGTTCAACCGCGCCCAACGTGCTTCAGCACGTTTCGTATGACAGCAGCGGGTTTCAACCCGCCTGCGCCCGCAGCGCGTGCTACACGCCACATCCCGCCACAGATTCGTCACACGTCTGTCAATATTCGACAACAGTTGTCCGTTACACTTATGGCTGTAGCGTAGTTCTACGGAATTGATCAAGTGAGAGGGGGATTCTCGCGGAGGCAACGCCCCAAACCCCGGCGTTGTGCTGCCCATGCAACAATTACAACCATTGAGCGTCGTAGTTCACGAGGCGCATGGGCGAAACATCTCAGGCCCGCCGCAGACCGTAGATTAGAGACCGATGACGAAAGTATAGACGACGGATCGTACCTTGGTTTGATGCCAGGTGTGCGCAGACCGGCCATAATAACGTCTAGTTGACGGCAGTGTGTAGAGGAGTGACACTCATGGCGACAGTCGCAGGAGCGCGCCGCTCAGAGCGCGGCAGGCGAAGATGGATTATTTGGGCGGTGGTCATTCTTGCGTTGGTTGGCCTGTGTGTGGCTGGCGTACTTTTTGCCCAAAACGCCACTCAGGGAGCAGCTGCGCAGGCGGCCGCCGCGAATTGGGCGCAGCAAGATGTGGTCAGCGGGCCGATTGACGCTTCGGTGAATGCCACCGGCAATATCGAACCAATGGCTGAATCGAATATTCAGTTTGTCGGCGCGGGCAATGTCACCGAGATTCTGGTGCGCGAGGGCCAGCAGGTAGCGGCTGGTGCGCCACTCGCCCGGCTCGATGCCGCCGACCTTGAACTGAGTGTGGTGAGCGCCGAGGCCGACCTGAAGCAGGCCCGCGCCGATTATGACGCGCTGCTTGCCGGATCGTCCGCCGAGGAGATCGCCCAGGCCCAGGCCCAGGTGGCCCAGGCCCAGGGCCAACTCGCGCAGACTTCCGGCAGCGTCACCCAGGCCGATGTCAACGCCGCGCGCGCCAACCTCGAATCCGCCCGTGCCCGCCTGGCCCGGCTGGAGCGGGGCGAGGCCAGCGATACCAGCGTTCAACAGGCCCAGGCCAACTTGGAACAGGCCCGCACGCAGGTATCGGCCACGAAGGAGCGCGCCCGGCTAGATGTCGAGACCTCGGCCAACGCGCTGCGCAACGCCCAGGACGAGTTCTCGCGTATCTATGGCGATAACCGCCGGTTGGAAGGCGAGCTAGCCCGCTTCGGACTAACCATCGACCAGGCGGCACTCGACCAGGAGGCCACCGCCAAGCGCGCAATGGACGATGCTGACACTGGCCTCAAGCAGGCGCAGATCGCCTACGAGGATGCCAAGCAGCAGGAGATTACCACACTGGCCGCCCGCGAGGCCGATGTGCGCGCCGCCCAAAACACCAGCGGCGACAGCCTGGCGGATGCGCGCGCCCAGGTGCAGACGGCGCAAGCCGAGCTAAACCGCCTGACGGGTACCAACCGCACAGGCAGTGTGGAAGCATCGCGCGCTGGAGTCGAATCGGCCCAGGCTGCGCTTGACAAGCTGCGTGCCAGCGCCACGCCCAGCCAGTTGGCGATTTCAGAGGCCGGCATCGCCCGCGCCGAGGCTGCGCTGAAGCAGGCGCAACGTTCGCAGGAGCAAACGACACTCGTTGCGCCATTCGCCGGCACCATCACCAAAATCAACCTTCGGCTGGGTGAATCAACCAGCCTGTCCAGCGCTTCTGGCGCGATGACCATCGCCGA
>JACMIM010000021.1 GCA_014381165.1 Roseiflexaceae bacterium | reverse complement strand
GCCAGCCACTTTCCCCGCGATGATCAGCCGTTCGGTGTTGAACTCATGATTGGCAACCTTGCTCTGCCATTCTAGGTCACTGAGGGTCATGGTGAAGCTTTCGGCAAGTAACCGCGCTGCGTCGCTCAACGCATGACGGTGCAGCGCCAGTTCCGCCATAAAAAAGCGTGCGTGCAGTTTCTCGCCGACGTTGTTGTACGCTTCCGCGAGGGCAAGCGCTTCGTTCAGATGGCGTTCAGCCGACTCATACTCACCCTGGTAAATGGCAAATCCACCAAAATGAATCAGATATTCATCCAGTCCCACGGGGCTATCCATCTGTCGCGCGATGTCGATGCCTTCAAGGTAAAACTGTCGCGCTTTTTGGTACTCGCCTTTCAGTGCCGCTAAGCGCCCCTGTCTCCCCACAATTGCGATGAGCAACTCCCAATCCTGCTGGCCACGCGTGATGCGGAGCCCCTCGTCGTAGAGCGACTGCGCGCGGGTAAGGTCGCCCTCCACGCGTGCCCGGTCACCATACAAAAACAACGCGGTTGACAGCAGGAACCGCGGATCCGATTGGCGTAACAGCGCGATAGCTTCCTCAAACTGTGCGGCGACCAGTGGATACTCCTGGATGTGAAACGACATCCCCATGACATAGCGGGCCACCATGTGCGGCAGATCCAACTCCTGCGCGCATGCAAAGCCCTGCTGCGTGTACGCGATTGCCGTGCGCAGATCTCCGCGTTGCGCTGCCAAGGTGCCCGCATTGGCATAGGCGTCGGCCCGTGCCGGCGTGATGCCCGTGGTCTGGTTCAATCCACGTTCAATCCACGCGAATCCTTCGTCCCAATTGCCGCTCCACCGAAACCAGTAGAACCAGAGCACGTTGCTCAGGTGCAGACCTGCGTGCGGATCGCCGCCCGCAAACGCCCAGGCGAGCGCTGTCTGCAGGTTGGTATATTCGGCTTTCATGCGCCGCGCTGCATGGATTTGCTCGCCGGTGTGGAGCTGCTTGTCGACGGTCTCGGCCCACGTCGTAAAGTACTCCAGATGGCGATTCTGTGTTTCAGCCGATTGCCCGGCTTCTTGCAGGCGACTTTCGGCGTACTGGCGGATCAGCTCGTGCATCGTGTAGCGCTCGGACAGACTGCCCTGGACGAGTGATTTATCCTTGAGTGACGCAAGCCGCATCACGGTTGCGCCCGCCACCGCGTGGGCCGCTGCAAGCTCGAAGCCACCACGAAAGACCGCCAGCTTCATCATCACCGCCTGCTCTTCAGTCGAAAGCAAATGCCACGAATGGTCAAACAGCGCGCGGATACTGCGGTGGCGCTCAGGCACATCGCGCCGTCCGACCGATAGAAAATGCACATCACGCTGGATTTGCGCGACGATCTGTTCGCAGGACATCTGGCGCACCCAACCTGCCGCCAGTTCAATCGCCAGCGGCATGCCTTCGAGCAATTGGCACACGCGAATCACGGCGGTCATGGTGTCTTCAAGACGAAAGTTCGGCAGCGCACGGCGCGCACAGCCTTCAAAAAGATCCACGGCGCTGTATTCTGCGCGATCTGCCTGATCGGCAGCGGTTGGAAATGGCAAGCCGCCGACCGGGAACAGCCATTCGTCGCTCAGGTTCAAGCGTTCGCGCGAGGTTGCCAATATTTTCACACCGGGCGCAGTGGCGAGAATGTCTGCCAATAGACCCACGCCATCCAGCAGCTGTTCTAGGTTATCCAGTACCAGCAGCAGCCGTTTGTGACGGAGGAAATGGAGCAGTTGCGCTTTGGGATCAACGCCACTTTGGAACGTAACGTTCAAGCATTCGGCAATCGTCGGCAATAGGCTATCCGCTCTGGTGACGCCTGCGAGGGGCACTGCGTACACGCCCGAGCGGAAATCGCTCGTGGAGGCGGCGGCAGCCGCCTGATACGCCAGCCGCGTCTTGCCGATCCCGCCGGGGCCGACGAGTGTCAGCAGTCGGCATGCGGGATCCTCCAGATACGTCGCGATCTGCGTGCGTTCCGCTTCCCGTCCGATGAACGGCGTGGGCTGTGCGGGCAGATTCACGACCGGCGGCCCTGCACGCGACTCAGAGCGCGCGGCTGCACCCACGCGCTCGACTGACGCCAAAGCCTCTGCCGCGCGTATGCCGCGCGCGCACGCGACGAACAGCGTGAACGAATCGGCGGGTATATGGAGCACACGTGCCAGCGCTTCAGCCAACGCGCGTGAGGGGCGGCGCTCGTCCTGCTCGATCTTCTTGATCGTCGCCAGGGCGCAGTTGGTGTGGGCCGCCAATGCGCGTTGCGTGAGATCCAGCGCTTTGCGGCGCAGTGCCAACCACGTGCCGAACGAAAAGGTTTCACTCATGCATTTTGTATCCTTTCTTGTCGTCCATATTGTATCCCACAAAGGAGACCACCGAACGACCGCTTGCTGCTTTAATACGGGTAGTTGATCACGACGACATGCACGATGCACGAGCAGCCCAGCAAGCGACCAATGAGGAGAACGTCATGCTACCCATGCGTGCCTATTACCGGTACCAGTCGATGATTATTTTTGAACCGTCCATCAGTTTAGCTACCAAAGGAGCAACGATCATGGCTGCATCAGACGATCCATCAGCACATCTGCGCAAGCATAGCTTCATTAGCCTGACAACCTTCCGCACGAATGGCGAGGCGGTTCCCACACCCGTCACCTTCGGCGAAGCACACGGCAGCGATAAGCTTTATGTCGTTACGGGATTGAAAACGGGAAAGATGAAACGTTTGCAGCACAATCTGGCTGTTGCGCTTGCCCCCTGCGATCAGAAAGGCCGGGTGGTCGGGACAGCGGTTCAGGGGCACGCGCGCATTCTTTCGGCGGCAGAAGGCAAGGCGCGGCGGAAGCAGATCCGGTTCCGTACGCCCGCACCGATTCTGTTTATGTTCAACCTGCTGCGCGAGCTGCGATCAGGCGGGAATGTGTATCTCGAAATTTCTTTGCGGTAACACGGAGCGCAACAGGTCATCCGAACAAAACCAAGCCTTGGCGCGTCACCTTGGAGCGCAGATCTGGGGCAGTATTTTCGACTTCTTCAACTGGCTCGTCGCAAAATAGCGCGCGAAGCACACACAATGCGCAGCACTGTTCAGCCGATGAGCATTATAGGAGGTTCTCATGGTCCTCGTCCGTATGGTCTTCCGTGTTCGCCAAGGCCATATTCGCCAGATGGTGGAAGCGATGAAACAGACCACCGCTGCAGTCCCGAACCAGCCGCGCATTCTCACCGATCTGAGCGGCCCATTCAATACGATGGTCATGGAGATCCGCTACGACAGCCTGGCTGCTGCGGAGCAAGGGCGGAATGCGTTCTTCCAGAGCCAGGAATTCAAGGATAGTCAAGCCTCCACGCCCGACTGGATCGAGGCGGGCGCAACCGAATTCTACACCATCGAGCAGGAGTGAGGTGGATCTCCTGCCCTCATACCGCTCCTTCCTGATGCGGCTCTGGCGCGACTCGCCCGAGGCCGGCGGGCTCGGGCGTGCCCGCCCGGACGAAACGGGGAGGGACGTGCAGCAGTGAGCTTGCACCCGGTCATCAGAACAGGATGGTCGTCGGAGCAGCAGTGTAAGCGCTTGCGCACGCAGATCACGTCCCGTGCGTCTGCGCCGATCACAGTTGTGTGTAACGTACTTCGCGATAGACGGTCAGGCGGGAATGGCTATCTCCACATTTCGCGGAAGGAAACCAGGAGCGACATATGACAGCAGAACCGTACCATGCTTGTGTCTGTCACGTGGGAGCGCAGATCGGGCATGGCAAGGTGCGCCGATATGCAGCACTGATGCTTGGTGTGCTCCTCGGCCTCTGCGCATGTGCCGCACCAAGCAGCCAGCCAGCGACAGCGGAGGTCCCACGCATGGCGCTCTACCGCGTCAATGCCGATGGCAGCGGCTTGCTCCTGCTGCGTGACGACCCGACCATCTCGTTCTGGGGGCCCGCGTGGTCGCCTGATGGAACCACCATCTGCGTCACCCTTGGTGCGCTTGATGGCATCACGGGCGAACTCTGGCTGCTTGACGCAGCAGGACAGCATCCGCTCCAACTGACCCACAATGGGCGCAATAATTACTATCCGGCCTGGTCACACGATGGGAAACAGATCGCCTTCATCTCTCAGCAGGGGCACGATATCACCACGTCCGAGATCACGCGCATCAACGTTGATGGCAGTGACGAGCGTCAACTCACGGCGAACCACGCCTGGGAGTATGGCGCCTCATGGGCACCGGATGATAAGCGCATCGTCTTTGGGTCAAAGATGGATGGCACGTGGCAACTGTACACAATGAACGTTGACGGAACGATGCAGCAGCCCTTGCCAACCCGCGCGCCAGGTAATGCGCCCGTCTGGTCGCCCGATGGACAGCAGATTGTGTTCAAATCGGATCACGAAGGCAATAACAATATTTATGTGGTAAACCGTGATGGGAGCCAGCAGCGCAATCTAACGCCCAATAGCACCGCGATCAATAGTACTCCAACATGGTCGCCGGATGGTCGTCATATCGCCTTCTGGTCCGATCGAGATGGAGGATCGAATATCTTCGTGATGAACAGTGATGGGAGCAACCTCGTGAATGTGAATCACGATCCGCATCTGCATGCGGAACTCCCGTCGTGGTCGCCCGATGGAACCACCATCATCTTTCATGCCTATGTCGAGTAAACCAAAATACTGGTGCGGCGTTTCGATACCAGCGTGGTGGGTATGCGTACGATCATTGGTGGCGACGAGGCGCGTGCTGGAGAACGCAGTGATCCTGCACAACGTCTACGCTATGACGGCGGTGCTGCATGATCTGAATCGCTGAGGGCGTCGAGGTGCGCCCCGAAGGCACTGCCACCCTAAGCCCCTACTGCACGAAACACAGCAAGCGTTTCGGCGAGTACACCCTCTCGGAACAGGCCCCACTGGACTTCGCCCACGTCGCCGGCTGGTACCGAACCGCGCCGTAAAGAGGCCGCGTGAGCTACACGGTATCGCTTACTTCTCGTTTTTACACGTATTTCGGCTGTACCCGCATGAATGGCGTTGATGATCTTTCGCATTACCCCCCCAAACCCTGGCTAACCGCAGTTAGCCAAGCTTTGCTTTTCCAAAGGCACTGCTCTCTGAGGAGGAGCGCACAGACGACGCTCGTGCGCTCGGTGATGGGGGCATTTGCCGCGTTCGCGCGGGCGCTGATCAAGGAGCGCCCGCGCGCGGGCATTGCGCTTGCCAAGCAGCGTGGGGCCTATCAGGGGCGTAAGCAGGCGCTGTCCGCTGCGCAGGCCGCCGAGCTGCGGCGGCGGGTCGAGGCCGGAGAGCAGAAGGCGG
>JACMIM010000195.1 GCA_014381165.1 Roseiflexaceae bacterium | reverse complement strand
GTGATGATTGGTCTGGCGGGACTCGTGGCGCTACGGCGCGGCGTACAGCTGAAACCGACCCGGCGCTGAAGCGCCGGGCCAGTTGGTGGGTGACAACGGGCTGTGGAATGTTCCACAGCCCGTTACCGTTCTGATTCCTGAACACCCCTGAATCTTAGGCCTCTGGCACCCATCCGCTTGGCAGCGCCGCTGGGCGGGCGCACGACCACTGCATGGTGACGTGGCGATCTTCGCGCGAGGCGTCGTGAAAGGCGTGCATCAGATCCAGCACATGGTAGGCCAGCTCGCCCGATGCACGATGCGGCCGCCCGGTCTGGATGGCTTCGACCATGTCCGCAACACCAATGCCACGGCTGTTGTCGCTGTATTCGTGACTCAGCTCGATCTCGCGCACCTCTGGCGTTGCCGTATTCCACAGCCGCACTGGCCCGCCAAAGGTGTTCGGGTCGGGCAGCATCAGCGTGCCCTCGGTGCCATAGATTTGCAGGTTGGGCAGGCCGCCGTGATGAATATCGAAGCTGGTGATAATGGTGCCAACTGGGCCACTGGCGAAGTCCATGACGCCGCTGATAAAAGTCGGCGTGGTAACATTGATCATGGTGCCATGCTGTGGCTGGCTGGTGATCATGCGCTCGGCGCGGGTGATACGGGCCGATGCGGTCACGCGGCGCACCGGGCCGAGTGCGGCGATAAGCGCGGTCAGGTAGTAGGGCCCCATGTCGAACATCGGGCCAGCACCACGCTGGTAAAAGAAATCCGGGTTGGGGTGCCAACTTTCCGGGCCGCTGTACATCATGAAGGCGGTCGCGCCAACCGGCGTGCCAATTGCGCCTTCCTCGATCAGCTTGATACAGGTCTGCAAGCCACCGCCAAGAAAGGTATCGGGGGCACAACCGATCCGCAGGCCTTTCTCTGCTGCCAGGGCCAGCATGCGCTGGGCGTCCTCGCGCTCGATCGCGAGCGGCTTTTCGTTGTACACATGCTTGCCGGCTTCTAGCACTTGTAGCGCGACTGGAGCGTGGGCTGCAGGCACAGTCAGGTTGATCACCAGCTCAATTGCTGGGTCGGCCAGTAAGTCCGCGACCGTGCATGCCTTGGCGACGCCATACTTGGTGGCTTGGGCCTGGGCGCGGGCCAGATCGATATCGGCAACCGCGCCAATTGTCAGGTTAGGGAACTTCTGTGGTGCTTCGAGATAAATGCTACTGATGTTGCCAGTGCCGATAATTCCAATAGTTGCTTGTTTCATGTTAGTCCTGTAGATCAAGATAGGCGAGTTCGGCTGGCGTGAGCGCGATCGCGGCGGCGGCGGCATTGGCGCGATATTCCTCGGCGCTGTGTGGCGCAGTCAGCGCGTAGACATCGAGTGGCTGGCTCAACACAAACGCCAGCGCGATCTGTGGAATAGTCAAGCCTTTTTGCTGCGCAAGCTGCTCGGCCCGATCGAGCCGCCTGAAGTTAGCCTCGGAGGCGTAGCAGCGTTTGGCCAGCGCGTCGGCGTAGTTGTCGGCGGGGAAGCTGTCCAGATTCTCGCGGCGGTACTTGCCGGTCAAAAAGCCGCCAGCCAGGCTCGACCATGTACACAGCGGCATGTGTGTTTCGGCGTACCACTGCCGGTCGGCGGCGTGCGCCGGGCCGCTGATGGTCACGCAGTTTTCCCATGGCTCCTCGATCTGGTCGGCCAAACTGAAGTTAGGGCTGCTGGCTGCGAACGGTATCAGGCCTTGCTCGGCGGCATATGCGTTGGCCTCAACCAGGCGCGCGACCGACCAATTCGAGCCGCCGAATGCGCGAATCTTGCCCGCACGCTGGTGCTCATTCAGCACCTCGACGATCGGCCCGACCGGCTGGCTGGGGTCGTCGCGGTGGAGCAGGTACAGGTCGATCTCCGCGAAGCCCAGGCGATCTAGCGATTCATGGAGGTCGCTGGTGATGTCCTCAGGCGTGACGCGCTGGCGCTGCGCATTGTGGTGTGCGCCCTTGCCGAGCACAAGAATTTCATCGCGTAGCCCGCGTGAGCGCACCCACGCGCCGAACGAGCGCTCGTTGCCGCCGTTGGCATACGTATGAGCGGTGTCGAACATGCGCGCGCCCGCCTGGTACACTGCGTCTAGCAGCGCGTGCTCCCAGGCCTCGTCGCGGCCACTGATCATGGTGGTGCCCTGGATGAGCCGTGGAATCGGCTGCTCGATACCGGGAATGTGGCCGTAGTTCATTGTTATCTTCCTATCTGTTCATGGCTTTCGCTTCGCGGAAGGTTCTGAGGAGAATTGCCCCTCCAAAACTGCAAGAAAAGTAGGAATGACGCAGGTGCCCAAGCGCTTTCATGTCGCCTGCGGCGGGCAAGGAAATAATCAATAATTATTTCGTTTTGGTGCAGGGCACCAAAAACGAAATAAAGTTATAAGCCCATCACCCCCGGTTTTTAGAGCGCCCGTGTCCAAACCAGGCCGCCGGCCATCAGCACATACAGAGTCGCGCCGTCGATTGCGATATCCATCACCTGTGCGACTGGCAGGCCGTCGTCGTCGTGCTGCCAAGAGACGCCGTCATCCTCGGATCGGTAAACGCCCGTGGTTGTCAGGGCCAGCAGCAGCGCCGCGCCGCCGATGATTCGGCGCACTCCGCCGGGTTCCGTGCCAACCGCGAGCCGATCCCAGCGATTCTGGTGTCGAAACATAACGCCGCCAAGTGTGATCAGCGGCGGTGCGGCGCTGGTGGCGACCACCGGCCAGTCCGTCTGAACCTCGCTGCCGCGCTCCCAATTCTGGCCCTCGTCGAAGCTGCGCCAGAGCTGGGCGATCTTGCGGCGCGGGTCGTAGGTGCCGCCGATCAGCAGCCCTGGCATGGCTTGAAGCGCGGCTAGGGGCAGCACGCCAAACGGCGAAGCGAGCTGCTGCCAAGTTGTCCCTCCGTCGCTGGTACGGAGCAGCCGTTGGCCATCAGCGCTGCCGGCAAAGCCACTACCGTCAGGCCGGAACGTAATCCGCGCCATGCTGCCCGCCGCGCCCGCGATTACGGTTGTGAAGGTGTACCCGCCATTGGTCGAGCGGTGCAACCCCGCCGGGCTGGATGTCCACAGCGTTGCGTGCGGGCCATGCGTAAGTGCCGACAGCGGCAGTGGCGTTGCGTCCAGGGCCTGCCACTCCCCGTTATGAAGCACGACCGGCGGTGTGCGAATGCCGGCGACCAGCGGCTGTCCATCGACGATATGCAGCCGGCGCAGATCATGCAGCGGTGGCCGGTCGAGTGAGCGCCACTCCGGCGTGTCCGGGTTTGCCGCCATATCGGCCCACAGCCCGACAATCCCCTCGGCGGTGCCAGCATACATCGAGTTAGCATCGGCAGCAAACGTGTAGATCGGCTGATCGAGAATCTGCGCCCAGCTCTGGCCGCCGTCGAGTGAGCGCAACGCGCCGCCGGTGCTGCCGAGTAGAATGACACCTTCCGGGGTGACGTGCAGCGCAGTAGCCTCCAGCTGCGCGGGCAAATCGCCCCATGGCTGCCAGGTTTCGCCAGTGTCATTCGAGCGCAGCAAGCCGCCCTGCTCAAGCGCCGCCAGGGCTGTGCCATCGGGCAAAAAGGCTACTGCCGCAATGACCTCGCCCTCGCTGCCGGCACCCAGGCGCCAGGCCCGCCCCGCGTTGGGCGAACGGTACACACCATCGCTGGTGGCCGCCAGCAGTTGCTCGCCTGTTCCCCACGCCAGCGCGATCACCTCGAACTCCTGGAGGCCGAAGGTGGCGGGCTTCCAGCTGCGGCCCGCATCTTCGCTGCGGATGATGCCGCCGCCGAGTGTGGCGGCCAGTGCGGTAGTGTCCTCACGAAACGACGGCGATGCGACGATCGCCGCCACTGCGGTCGCATCGCCGAGGATATCGGCGGCTTGCCAGGATAAGCCGCCGTCCTTTGAGCGGGCGATGCCCTCGGCACCGCCGGCGATCAGCCAGCCGCCCGTGTACACGAGCGCCGCAACGTCGGTGAGCGGCAGGCCGGAAATGCGGCTGTGCCATTCGCTGCCGCTGGGGTGCCAGGCTACGCCGCCGGGGCCGGATGCCCACAGGCCGTCAGGGCCTGCGGCCAGCGCCAGTACCGGCGTCGTGACAAGAATTGGTGGCAGGTGATTCCAGTCGTTGGTCATTGTGTGGTTGTTTCTTATTTCCATCGCTCCGCCTACGTCCGGCAATGCATGTGCCGCGCTGAAGCGCGTTCGTGACCGCCGGCGCCGCGCGGCTGAAGCCGCTGGCTGGGGTGACGAAGCCCGCCTGCGCGGGCTACCCGATTCATGAGGTGAAGTTCATCAGCCGCTGGCTGGATGTACGAAGCCCGCCGCTGTGGGCTGAAACGATGTTCAGCTTCGTGCCAAGCTCTCTACTGGAACCCGAGTTGGTCACGGTCGCATGCTCATGTTGCGTTTTTTAGCCGAGGACAGCACCACCACGCCAGTTGTCAGCACCATGGCGGCGGCAGAGGCGGCGCTTTCCAGGGCGCTCCGGGCAATTCGCAGGCAGTCGACCACGCCGCTGGCGCGCATGTCGGCGTAATCGCCAACGATCGCGTCGAAGCCGTGACCGGGGCCGCGCTGCTGCACTTCGGCCAGCGCGATCGGCGGGTGCATGCCACCGTGGTTGCGCACGATCTGTAAAAACGGCGCGGCCAGTGCTTCGGCGACCAGCGCCATGCCTTGGGCGATCTGGTCGTTCGGCTCCTGCTGCTGGAGCTGGCGCACCACGGGGATGCAGGCCAGGTAGGCCACGCCACCGCCCGGCACCACGCCCTCGATCAGCGCGGCCTCAAGCACCTGGAGCGCCTTGGTGGCCTGCTCTTTCTTCAAATCGCGCTCGCGGGCGGTGTGCGCGCCGATCTTGAGAATGCCGACGCCGCCCGACAGTTTGGCAATGCGCTGACGGGTTTGCTTCCACTGCGCGTCCTCGCGCTTGAGCCGGTTGCTGAAGCCTCGGAGTTCGCCGATACGGGTTCGGATGGCTTCTTTGTCGCCTGCGCCGCCCATCACCGTCAGGTACTCGCGGGTGAGGAGCACTGTGCGGGCGCGGCCAAACGAACCAGACGCCAGCCGTTCGAGCGGGCGACCGCGCATGTCGGCCATCAGCTCGGCCCCGCTCATCAGCGCCAGGTCGGCCAGGTCGTCATATGCGTTGGACGCCCCGCCGGTCAGCACTGCGGCGGCGAGATTGGCCGCGCCACGGTTATAGTTCAGCGCCAGCGTATCGAGCGCTTCGCCGCCGATCTCGCTAGCGACGATCAGCACGGGCGGGCGCTGCGGCTGCGCGGCGGCCAGCTCCAGCGCGGCGCGCACATGAGCCACCTGATCGAGCTTCTGCTGCGCCACAACAATCAGCGGGTTGGAAAGCGTGATCGTACTGCCGCCCTCGGGCATCATCGTGCGGGTGGCCGGGCGACCGCGCCAACGCCCACCGTCGAGGTACTCCCGGTCAAGATACGGCGCGGCAAACTCGTCGATCTGCAATGCGGCGTCCGCGCCAAGCACATCGAACATCTCGCCGAGCACCCGGCCAAGCTCTGGATCGCCGGTGATGCCGGTGGCCAGTCGCGTCAGCGTTTCTTGGCCCTTGGCTGGCCGCGCTTGAGCGTCCAAGGCACTGCGGCTGGCTGCAACCGCCTGTTCGATGCCCCGCCGCATGAGCATTGGGTCGATCCCGGCTGCCACACGCCTGCGCGCGGCCCGCACGATCGCGCGGGCCAG
>JACMIM010000194.1 GCA_014381165.1 Roseiflexaceae bacterium | reverse complement strand
GGCCTCGACGACACCATGGCCATAGGCATTGGCCTTGACCACGCCGAGCAGCTGTGTGTCGCCAAGCTGCGCGCGCAACAGGCGCGTGTTCTGCTCGATCGCCGCCGTATCCACCACGGCCCACGCGCGCCGGGCCAGTGATTCTGTACCGTATGTCATGGTCTACTTCTACTAGAAATCAGTCGAACGCAGGAGGATACGGCAACGATTCGTTCGCTGAATCCAACCAGCAAGCGCCGATAGTACATCTTACCACGTCGTTATTCCACCGAGGTCGGCGCTGCGGGCTCGCTTCCGCCCATCCGTCCGGCTGCGGCTGACTTACGCCCGCTAGCGGGAATTAGTTGCCCGGCGGTGCCCAGTCCGAAGGCCGGCATGTTGTTGTAGACGACTTCATAGTTGCCTGCGGCGATCTGGTAGGTTTCGTGCCAAATGCCTACGTCGCCATTACTGGCGATGGTTTTGTTGAAGGCGGCCCAGGCCGGAAGATGCGCCGCCGCCCGGTTGCTAGCATAGGCTGTTAGATGCTCGAACGAGCGCCAATATTGCACAGAAAGGATTACAGGAAAGCCCAGCTGCAAATGGTAGCCCAACAGCCCCAAGGTCGGCTGCGCGCCCAGTTCGCGCAGCATCTGCGGCATCGTCCGGGCGACCGGAAGCCAGCGGTGGGGCTTCCAGGGCTTATTGATACGCATGCCAATCAAGAACACGACGAAGTCGCCTGCCAACTCGGCCGTCATCCGGTTGGTGATGATTTGGGTCATTGAAGTCTCCTTGCGTATGAAGCTTTGGGCGAGTACAGTGGCCGACGCGCCCTGGCTCATAGTTGTTGTGCTGTGGTAACGGGCAGCCCAGTCAGCGTTTCGCTCACCTGCCAGAGCCGTTGTTGAAGCGCAACATCACGCGATTGCGGCGACGACTGAAGCTCCTTGCTGTGGTAAAACACCTTTCCCGTCACCCCTTCCAGCGCTGGCGAGGAGGCGAGGTCGATCGCCGTTTGGGCACCTTCCTCGGCACGTATGCCGATCACGCGGAAGACCAACGGAACGATTTTGCGCAGACCACGCCCGCCACTACCAAAGCTGGTGGCCACCGGTCCAGGCGTTACCGCATTCACCGTCACTCCGGTTCCTGCGAGCCGGCGGGCAAGCTCGTAGGTAAAGAGCAGATTTCCCAGCTTCGCCTGGGCATAGGCAGGAAATGCACTATAGCGTCGTTTCCGTTGCAGGTCGTCAAAGGCGATCTTGCCAATCCGCTCGGCGTTCGAACTCACATTGATAATGCGGGCGGGCACACTCGCGGTTAGCACATCGAGCAACAGGTTCGTCAGGAGAAAGTAGGCTAGGTGGTCGACGGCAAAGGTCATTTCGAGGCCATCTACCGTCGTCTCACGGCGAAAGAACAGCCCGCCAGCATTGTTGACCAACACATGGAGGTGTTGATAACGCTGTTTGAAGGTTGCAGCAAGATCACGAATAGCCTGTTGGGAAGCGAGATCGGCATACAGAACATCGACCTGTGGATTACCACTCTGCGTGCGAATCTCGTCGCGCACCACTTCGCCCTTGCGCTGGTCACGGGCAACCAGAATCACCGTCGCGCCGAGCTGGGCAAGGGCGGCAGCGGTAGCCTTGCCCATCCCCGAGGTCGCTCCCGTAACCATACAAATTTTGTGTTGCATCAGTTGCATCGTAGTCTCCTCTCCTAATTGCATGAGGCTCGGATGGATACCGTGTACGGGGAGGCCGCGTTTGCGGGGGTTTGGAGCCTACGGCCCCGCCAAGCCACCCCCTGAGTAATTACCAGGACTTTCGCTTGCTACCAAAATGTACGCTTTTCTTCGCAGTTTTTTGCGCCGCAGCGCAAAAAACTGCGAAGAAAAAACAATTACTTAATTGTTTTGTTTTTTGGTGCTTCGCACAAAACAAGACAGAAAGACAGACGTCCCATGCTGCCGCAGCCTGAAGTCGCCAACTGCGTAAGTCCTAAGAACATTCTTTGTAGACTATGTTACTATTGACATATCTAGCTGTTTGATATGCTACACGCCTTTGATTAGTATGTCAAGAGTGACATACTAATAGGTATAACACAGGTGCTTTATGACAACGCTTGGGTATGCGCTGCTCGGCTTACTCGCACGGGAACCCGCATCTGGTTACGATCTAAAGCGGCAGCTACAGGCCCCGATTGGCTTTTTCTGGCGTGCTCGTCATAGCCAGATCTACCCAGAACTTGCACGGCTAGAAGCGATCGGGCTCGTCACATATCAGGTTGTGGCCCAACATGATTTACCTGACAAAAAGGTATACACTATCACGGCGGAAGGACGCGGAGCGCTCCGCGATTGGGTGGCCACGCCAGCCGAGGCACCAGTCGTTCGTGATGAAGTGCTGTTGAAAACCTTTTCCTTGTGGCTGGTTGAGCCAGCTGCGGCTGTAGCGCTCGTGCGTGACCAAGAACGCCGCCACGTCGAACAGTTGCAGGTGTATGAAGGGCTACACCAGCAGCTCGTACAGAGGGCGGGTGCAGCCCTGACGCACTGGGACTCGCCCTATTTTGCCAGCTACATTACGCTACAAAAAGGGATTGGCGCGGAACGACAATACCTCGAGTGGTGCCGATGGGTTGTGCTTCTCCTAGAACAGCCCGCCTAGCACCAGGCCCAGGATGCGGGCTGAAACGCTGTTCCGCCCGCAGCGGCGGGCTTCATACACCCAGCCAGCGGCTTCAGCCGCGCGGCTGCCAGCAGAAGGCAGAGGCCTTAGCACACCACTTGTGAAATTTGACACACATTTGCTAATCTGCTATACTTACTACGAATCGCAGTCTAACGGTAGATTTGGTAGATTTATGCTTCAAAACGAGGCCACACAAGCAGCATCAGAGCTTCCCCATCTGCTGATCATCGGTGGAGGCATCACTGGCTTGAGCGCAGCACACGCGCTACAGGCCGCAGGTTGTTCATACACACTGGTCGAGCAGCAGCACCAGCTTGGCGGTAAAATCCGCAGCGAACTGGTCGAGCAGAACGGCCGTTTCGTGGTCGAGGCTGGCCCCGATTCACTGCTGACCCAGAAGCCATGGGGGCTCGCCCTGGTGCGCGAGCTTGGCCTCGCGCCACGCATGATCGGCAGCAATCAACACCAGAAGACGGTGTATGTCTATTCGCGTGGCAAGATCGAGCCAATGCCGGCTGGCCTGCTGTTGGCAGTGCCGCTGAAGTTCTGGCCGTTCGCCCGCTCGCGGCTGCTTTCGCCGTGGGGTCGGCTGCGCGCCGCGCTCGATCTGGTGTTGCCAGCGCAGCGCGACCCCGGCGACGAATCGCTGGGCGGGTTTATCCGCCGCCGCTTTGGCCGCGAACTGCTGGAGCGGATCGCCGAGCCACTCATGGCGGGAATTCACAACGCCGAGTGCGAACGGCAAAGCCTGCTGGCCACATTTCCACGCTTTCACGCAGCCGAACGCCAGCATGGTAGCGTGATTCGGCAGCTGCGTGCCGAGCAACGCCGCAACCAAGCGCAAACGAAAACCCCCACTACCGTACCCAGCGCTTTTATCTCATTCGAGCATGGATTGCAGGAGCTGGTCGATGCGTTGGCGGCCAGCCTGACCGGCCAGATACGGCTTGGCTGCACTGCCGTGTCGATCGCCTGTGATCCGCTCCAGGGCGGCTACCTAGTCGAGCTGAACGACGGCAGCACGCTACGGGTAGACGGCGTTATCGTGACCACGCCGGCCCCGGTTGCGGCCCAACTGCTTGCGCCGCTTGCCCCGGAGCTAGCCGAGCAGCTGCGCGCAATTCGTTATGTCTCCACCGCCACCGTTTCGCTGGCCTACCGCGCCGAGGACATGCCTACGCCGCTCGACGGCTATGGCATGCTTGTGCCGCGCATCGAGCGCCGGCAGATCAATGCGCTCACCATGGCCTCGGTGAAATGGGCCGGGCGCGCGCCTGATGGCAGCGTGCTGCTGCGCGTGTTCGTGGGCGGCTCACATAACCCGGCGGTGCTCGCGCAGGACGACGCTGGTATGCTTGCCACCGTGCGCACGGAACTGCGCGATCTGCTTGGCATCAACGCGCCGCCGCTCTTCACACGCATCTTCCGCTGGAACGAGGCCAACCCGCAGTACGATCTTGGGCACCTCGACCGCGTGGCCAACTACGAGCGCCTGTGCCCCGAGGGCATTGTGCTGGCCGGCTGCGCCTACCGCGGCGTTGGTATTCCCGACTGTATCCACCAGGGCCAGCAGGCGGCGGGGCGAGTGGCGGCGCATGTGGAGCAGCAAGATTCAACCATACAACATGAAGTACGCCTATGACAACACACGAAGATAGCGGCGTGTGGCTTTCATTACGCGAGGCTAGCCAGCAGCTTGGCGTGAACACTTCCACGCTGCGGCGCTGGGGCGATGAGGGCCGCGTGCCAATGCGCAAGACCCTTGGCGGGCACCGGCGCTTTCAAGCGTCGGCAGTCGAGCAGTTGCGGCCCAAGCAGGAAACTGCGGCGCTGGTAGCAGCGCCGCATCCCACTTGGGGCGTCGACGAGCGCGAGCTGGTACGGCAGCAGTGGCATGCCAAGCTGGCCATCCATGGTGGGGCCGAGCGCATGCGTGGGTTGGGCCAGCGGTTGCTGGGCCTACTGATTCAGTATATCAACCGGCGCGATGATGACGGGCGCTTTTTGTTGGAGGCTGGCGAGGTCGGCCGCTCCTACGGGGCGGGCGCACGGGCTTCGGACATCAGCCTGCATAGCACCGTCGAGGCGTTTTTATTTTTTCGCGGCGCGTTCTCGCAATTGGCGTTGCCCATCCCTGGCATCGCGCAACCAACCGATCTGGACGCAGCGGCGGCGCTGCACGGGCGCATCGATCGCTTCATGGACGCGGTGCTGCTTGGGCTGATCGAGGGGTATCAGGCAGGCGACGTGTAACGCATGTTCCGTGTTGCACGTTGTACCTAATGATTGTGGCCGAGGGCGACACAGGCTGCAGTATGCAACAAACTAACGCTAGCCGTAGGAATAATTGTGCAACTCGTACTCACTGGAATACATCAGCGCACCACACCAGTGGCGCTGCGCGAACAGCTGGCATTTGACCAAAGCAATCTGGCGGCGGCGCTGGCCGCACTGCGCGCCCAGGCCCACGAGGCAATGATTCTTTCGACGTGCAACCGGGTCGAGATTATTGCGTGGATGGATGACCAGGCCGACCCTGCACAGCTGGCGACGTTTCTGACGGGTTGGCACGGCCTCCAGCCAGAGGATATCGCGCCGCACATCTTCACGCGCACTGGTGAGGCTGCGGTTCATCATCTGTTTCGGCTGGCCGCCGGTCTCGACTCGATGGTGCTTGGCGAAGAGCAGATTATGAGCCAACTGAAAGAGGCGGCTCAAGCGGCAACCGACGCTGGCGCGCTTGGGCCGGCGCTGCGCCGACTGATCGATGGGGCGCTTTCTGCCGGTAAGCTGGTGCGCAGCAAGACCGGCATCGCGCGCCTGAACTTGTCGGTCGTGTCGGTCGCGGTCGATCTGGCGCGGCGAGCCAACGGTGGCCTGGGCGACCAGCGCGTGCTGATTGTCGGCGCTGGACGCATGGCCGAGCTAGCGCTCAAGCATCTACACGCCCGGGCAGGCTCGTTGCTTGTCACCAGCCGCTCGCCCGAGCGCGCCGCAGCGCTGGCAGTGCGCTTTGGCGTGCGCAGCGCAGCGATCGCCGATCTACCAGCGCTGATCGCAGCCAGCGACGTGGTGTTCAGCTGCACCAGCTGCTCGACACCGATCATCGACCGCGAGATGGCAGCGCAGGCGGCGGCGGGCCGCGCCGTGCCACTCACATTGATCGACCTGGCAGTGCCACGCGATATCGCGCCCGAGGTAGCGATCATCCCACAGGTATTGCTCTTCGACGTTGATGCAATGCGGGTGATCTGCGAAAGCAACCGCGCCGCCCGCGCCGCTGAGGTTAGCGCCGCCGAGCAGCTTGTCACCGGCGAGGTCGAAAAGTTCGAGCAGTGGCTGGCGAGCCAAAAGGCCGTGCCAACGATTCGGGCGCTGCGCGAGCGGGCCGAGCAGATTCGCGCCGGCGAGTTGGAGCGCACCTTGGCGCGGCTACCGAACTTGGGCCAGCGCGAGCAGGAGCTGATTGGCGCGCTCAGTGCCGCGATTGTCAATAAGCTGTTGCATCAGCCGATCAGTGCGCTCAAGAACCCGCGCGAGGCCGAGGAGATGATGCTGGCGGCACAGCGGCTGTTTCAATTGTGATGGTATGCTCGGGGGCCTGCTGCCCCGCAGAACAACGGAGAAGCGATGACCACCGAAGAAATAATCACCCGACCGGCCTACTTTGTAACCTACTGCGGCTTCAAGATCGACCCGACCTGGCGGCGGCTGCCACAAAGCGCTCGCGCCGACGGCCGCGCCACATTTGCCCAGGCAGTCGCCGAGTTCGACCAGATCAAGACCTATTCCTACAGCACGATCGGCTTCAAGACCAGCTGCGAGCTGCTGCTATGGCGCAAGGGACTCGACGCCAAACTCATGCAGGAAATG
>JACMIM010000193.1 GCA_014381165.1 Roseiflexaceae bacterium | reverse complement strand
TTGTTGGTGCAAAGCACCAAAAACGAAACAAAAAGATATGTTTTACACCCAGCCGCAGGCTGAAGCCGCCAACTGCGTAAGTACAAACACCAACACAATGACACAGATTAGCGCAGCAGAAACATACGAGGCCCTCTACAGCCGCATGCAGGAGATCGTCGTGCGGCTTGAGGCTGGCGAACTGCCGCTGGCCGAGGCGATGAGCCTGTATGAGGAAGGTACACATGTAGCGGCGGCCTGCCAGCGCCTGCTGGACACGGCAGAGCTGCGCGTACACGAGCTGCGCATCGGCGCGCTCGACCCCGACGAGGAGTGAAGCCATGGTTGCCGAGCAGACACACCGCTACCCGCGCTGGATAACGTATTCGATCGAGGTGCTCTGTGCGATCGCGGTGAGCGTGGCAGCGTTTCTGGCTGGCCGCATGATTCTGCTGTATATCTGGACGAGCTACGGTCTTGACCTGGCGCTCGCGCCGCAGCTGCCCTGGCTGACAACTGTTGTGGTCGGGCTGGGCGGCGGCGTGACTGGTGAGAAAATCTACCGGCTCGACATGCTGCTGCCCTCGCTAGCCTGGCTGCTCCTAGCGCTGCTGCTGACGCTACTGCTGCGCAATAGCCTGCCGACCGTGCGAACGAGCCCGCGCGGCATGCTGGTCGAGTTCGCCGGCGGCTGGCTTCCCATCCCCTGGGAATCGCTTTCCGCGATCAAGGTGACTGAGGATTTTGGTGCCGAGCGCTTTGTGCTGCTGGCCGAAACCAGCAAAGCGCATCTGACCGGCTGGCACCGCCTGTACGCCTTGCTGTACCGCTTCAGCCTGCGGCGCGGCTTTCTGATTACCTCGGCGATTAGCAATTTCGATGGCCTGGTGCAAACGCTGCTCAGCGAAACCGACCGGGTTGCGCGTGTGCTCGATAATGTTCATAAGATTAGGCTACAGGAGGATGCTTCCTCACCGCTGTTTCGCTTTCTGCTTGGCCCAGCCTCGTTCTTCAGCCGCCGCGACACCTCCGATGCCGTCGCTACACCAGTGATAGCGAATAGCGGTGGCATCCTGCGCGGCACCTATCCATTGCGTATCTCGGCGCTGTTTCACTGGGGCGCGCTGATTTTGGCGGTGCTGGCATTGCTGCGCTATGCGATCTACTGGATGCAGTTCCTGGCTTTGCAGTTCGCCCCGCTGCGCGACCTGCCGCTGTTCGACCGGTTGACCCTGACGGTGGGCCAGGCGGCCGCGCCCTGGTGGCTGCTCATCGCCGCGCACCTGATGCTGGCAGCAATGTTTGGCATTCTGATCGCGCTGCGCCACCTACTGCCGCAGCTGGAGGCCCGTGGCGAGGGGCTGGCGGTACGGCATTTCAACCGCTGGCACCTGCTGCCGTGGGCCGATGTGGCGACAATCAAAGTTACTGAGTTGTCAGAGCAAAGCCAGGTGGTGCTGGTGCAGGCCAATCGCGGCCTGCCAAATTCGACCAGGTTGGCCAGCCTGCTCTATGATGGCTCGCGCAAGCCGGGCGTGTTAATCACTTCGGCGATCAGCGGTTTCGAGCCACTGCTCCAGCGCGTGGTGCAGGAGGTTTCACGCCACCAGCGCATCGAGGGCGATCTGGATGACTCGCCAATTTTCCAGAGCGACGCCTCCTCCGCGCTGCTCAGCACCAGTCTCCAGTCCTCAACCGCGATCGACCAGCAGGTCGAGGCAGCGCGTGAGAATAGCGAGACCGAACGGCTTTCGATGCGGCAGTTGCTGCGCGCCGCCGGACCAATGGCCGCGATTGCGCTGCTGCCAGCGCTGCTGCTGGTCGTCGACCGGGCATTGGTTCAGGGCGTGTTGCCCAGCGCGTTTCTGCTGCTGATAGCGCTGATCGTGTTTGTGATTGGCCTGCTGGAGTGGCCAGTCGTGGCGCTCAGTGCCACGACGCTCGACGAGATGAGTGGCGACGGCGAGGAAGGCAACCGCCCATTCTATCTCTACCCCTTTACACAACTACCGCGACTCATCCCACTGGGCTTTGCGCTGCTCGCCGCCCTGCTGGGCATCCCAGCACTGCCAATCCTGCTCTGGCTCGCGGCGATCGGCTGGTCGTTTGTGCTGGCTGCTGGCCTGTGGAGCGCACTCTACGATTGGCGCGGCAGCCAGTTGCTGCTGGGCGGAGTGGTGCCGGTGGTGTTTCAACTGCTGGTGCTGCTGGCATATTTGTTCATTCGCTAGCCTGCCATGTGTTGCGAAATTACAACGCCCTGTACCTTGCCAAGTGCAAACGCTTCAACTACAATGCATCGTAGTGTTCGCGTTCCAACACCACGCGCCGAGGAGACAGGGCCATGCAGCAGGTTCGCGACTATGTTGATGATGACTTTCTGCAACAGTCCACCCCGCGCCCGCTTACACTTGAAATTGCACTCGGCGTGCTTGGCGAGCATCTGCTGGCCCGACCAACCCAGACTGTGCTGCACCCGCTATTTGTGTTGAGCCTCGCCGCGATCTTCGCGCTGCTGCTGTTTCGTGCGCCCAGCTTTTTGCTGGCATTGCCGCTCGGCCTGGTGACAGGCATGCTCATAATTGGAGCCTACCGTGTGTGGCTGCGTGCATGGGAGGACATTCGCCTGCTGCGCGATGGCCTGGTCGTCCGCGCCCATATTCTCAAGCTGCGGCCAAATCGCACGCTGGCCGGCGATATCGACGGCGCGCTGATCGACTGCGCGATCGCCCTGACGCCCCGCCGAACCTATGTTGGCAGCATCTGGCTGGTCGATGGCCACGAGGCGTTGCGGCTGCTGCGCCAGGGCCGGCTGGCGGTGCTGTGCCTGCCACGTACACCCGGCACCTGGCGCGTGCTCGACCCGATCGCGTCGGAAGTTCGCTATGAGCGGGTCGGCCCGCCAGTGGCAATTCCTCAAGATATCTAAACCAACGTTACGCTGTCGAATACCCAACCAGTGCCATTAGTCAACAATAAACAGCGTTGCGCCGGTGCGTGTCGACGAACGGTGTGGTTCGGCATTATCCGCTACCTGATAACTGACCCCGGCGGTTAAGTGGAACGTGCGACCATCGGCAAGCTCGGTATCTAGTTCACCCGCTAGACACAACAAGATATGGCCTTTGGCACACCAATGATCGGCGACATAGCCGGGGGTGTACTCCACCATGCGCACACGGATGAAACCAAAGTGCTGTGTTTGCCAATAGGCCACGCCCGTTTCGCCTGGATGCGCAGTTACTTCAACCTCACTCCACGCCGTGATGCCAAAGGGAATTTCGTCGATCTGCATACGTTCTTCCTCCTAGTCTACCATTGCGGCTTCTTTCCAATAGCGTTAGGACTTACACAGTTGGTGACTTTAGCCTGCGGCAGCATGGAACATCTATCTTTTTTGTTTCGCTTTTTGGTGCCTTGCATCAAAAAGCGAAACAATTATCTGTTATTTCCACCCCCGCCGCAGGCAAACTGAAAGCGCTTGGGCAACTGCGTAAGTCCTAAGCGTAACATACTGGGCGGGCCTAGGGCGAGGCTCTTGCCTGTTGGGGCGTGAGGTCATCGCGCTCGGTGCTCGCGTCCTCGTTTTGCAAAAACCACAAGCCGTTGCGTCTGCTTGTCTTTATAGGCGCTCAGATACGTGCCACATACGTTACAATACCAGTAGACGCAACGCTAGAAGTGAGGGTTCCTGTTCTATGTCTGCTGTTGTCGCGCCGCCGCTGCCGCTGCCGCCGGGGAGCTTTGGGTTGCCGTTGGTCGGCGAAATGAACCATTGGTGGCTCGACCCGCTGCGCTTTGCCCAGGATCGCCACGCTCGCTATGGCCCGGTGTTTCGCACCCATCTGCTGGGCAGGCCATGCGCGGTGCTGCTTGGCCCCGAAGCGAACCGCTTCATGTTGAGCAGCCACATGCATCTGTTCTCCTCGCGCGCCGGCTGGAGTCCTACGCTGATCTCGCTGATCGGTAATGGCCTTTCGCTGATCGATGGCGCGCACCATCGCCGCCACCGCACCATGATTATGCCGGCGCTGCACGCCACCGCCATCCCGCGCTACTTCACGCTGATGCAGCGCCTGGTCGATACGCACGCCCAACGCTGGCTGCAGCAGGGCCAGATCAAGCTGTTCGAGGGTTTCAAACACCTCAGTTTCGATATCGCCACAGCGGCGATTTTGGGAATGGCCGAAGGCCCAGAGGCACATGCATTCGCCGATTCGTTCCATGTGTTTAGCCGGGGGCTGTTTGCGCTGCCAGCCTGGAAAAGCCAGCTGACGCCTTACGGCCGCGCTTGGCAGGCTGGCACGAAGTTGCGCGCCAGCCTGGCCCGGATCATCGCCGCGCGCCGCGCCGCGCCCGATGACAGTGTGCTAGGCCTGCTGCTCGCTGCCAGCGACGCCGAGGGCCAGGGCTTCACCGACGCCGAGTTAGTCGATGAGTTGCTGGTGCTGCTGTGGGCCGGCCACGATACGATCACCTCGCTGCTCACTTGGGTTTATTATGAACTGCTGCGCCAGCCGGATGTGCTGGCGCGCGCGCGCGCGGAACAGGCGCGCGTGCTCTCTGGCGGCGCGCTGGAGCCGCAGCACCTCAAGCAGTTGCCACAGCTCGATCGCATTCTGCGCGAGGCCGAGCGGCTGCACCCGCCTGCGCCCGGCGGATTCCGCGGCGTGGTCGAGGAATTCGCCTACGGCGGCTACCGCATTCCGGCTGGCTGGACGGTCATGTACTCCAGTGTGTTCACGCACATGATGCCGGAACTCTGGTACGAGCCACAGCGCTTCGACCCCGAGCGCTTTGCGCCGCCGCGCGAGGAAGGCAACAAGCCGTTTCACCTGATTGGCTTTGGTGCAGGGCCGCGCGTGTGTGTCGGCCTGGCTTTTGCGCAGATGCAGATGCGCGTGGTGCTGAGTCACCTGCTGCAAACGCTGGAGTTCGAGCTACTGCCGAATCAAAGCTTTCGGCCCATTCCTGTGCCAACCAAGATGCCGCTCGATGGGCTGAAAGTGTTTGTCCGATGACGCAGAACATTACGGCGTTATTCGCAACGCAACGCGCCCTGCGCTGGGCCATGGCGCAGACCAGTCCAGCAGAACGCCGCCACCGGCTGCTGCGCCTCAAGGCTGCGCTTGTACACCACCGGCCGGCGCTGTACCGGGCCTTCGCAGCCGATTATGGTAAGCCACAGGTCGAGGTTGAACTGACCGAGATCATGCCAGTGCTGAGCGAGATCGACCACGCCGTGGCCCAGCTTGCCCGCTGGATGCGACCGCGCGCGGCTGCCACCCCGCTGCTGCTGGCTGGCAGTCGCAGCGAGGTGCGCTGCGAGCCAAAGGGCGTGGTGCTCATCCTCGGCCCGTTCAACTACCCGCTGCTGCTGCTGCTCAGCCCGCTGGTCGCCGCGATCGCCGCTGGCAACTGCGCGATCCTGCGGCCATCGGAGAAGGTGCCACAGGTGGCCCGTGTGATCGGCGAGCTGATCGCAGCGGCCTTTCCGCCCGAAGAGGTGGCGCTGGTCGTCGGCGAAGTCGATCTCGCCGAGGCACTGTTGGATTTACCATTCGACCATATCTTTTTCACCGGCAGCGGCGCGGTCGGGCGAAAAGTCATGCGCGCTGCCGCCCAGCAGCTCGCATCGGTGACACTTGAGCTAGGCGGCAAGTCGCCGGCGATTGTCGACGCCAGCGCCAACCTTTCTGCTGTGGTCAAGCGGCTGATCTGGGGGAAAATGACCAATGCCGGCCAGACCTGCGTGGCCCCAGATTATGTGCTGGTGCATGCCTCACGGCTTGATGCGTTTATCGCCGAGGCGCAGCGGGCGATCATTGGTTTCTACGGGCCAGATCCAGTGGCGCAACTCGCTAGCCCTGATCTGGCCCAGGTGATCGACCAGGCGGCGTTCGCACGGCTCACGCGCCTGCTTGAGCGGGCGGTGGCTGCCGGAGCAAGCGTGGCCGCCGGCGGCGTGGCCGACCAGGATCGGCGCAAGATCGCCCCGACACTGCTTTGCAATGTGACCGCCGATAACCCGATCATGGCGGAAGAGATTTTTGGGCCGCTGTTGCCGGTGCTCGCATATCACGATCTAACCGAGGCGCTGACGCTGGTCAATGGCCATGATAAGCCGCTGGCACTGTATATCTTCAGCCAGGACGAGCAGGCGATCGCGCACATCCTAGCGCACACCAGCGCTGGTGGAACCGTGGTCAACGACACGCTTATTCATCTTGGCAACCCAAACTTACCGTTCGGTGGCACCGGCCCCAGCGGGATGGGCAGCTACCACGGCGAATATGGCTTCCGGGCCTTTTCGCACGAGCGAGCCGTAATGCGCCAGGCGCGTATCAGCCTGCTGCCGCTGCTGTACCCGCCTTACACGCCGGTGGCGCGCGGCATTGGCCAACTGGTGAGTGGGCTGATCACCGTGGTATTGCCAGCCGTGCAGCGGGTGTTTCGCCGCTAGGCGGGCGAATACGAGATTCGCCCTTAGGCGGGCGAATACGAGATTCGCCCCTACACTGATCGACGGCGCTGACGCGGTCGGGGCGAACCTCGTGTTCGCCCGTGTGGTGTTCGCCCGTGTCTCGTATTCGCCCGTGTTCCTGCGCCCCCGCGAGTTCGCCCTTGACACACTACTGCCCATATGCTACCATCCAACACGCCGAAATATTAGATATAATCTGCTTTCTTGTCATGTGTTGCATCAGTTCCGTGCAACACGTACTACGCGATACCACCGAGCTATGTCGATTGCGCCTGGGCCAAGTCACAGACAGCTGCGTCACCTCGTTGCCGAGCGGCTGCGCGCCGCGATTCTCAGCGGCGGCTTGAAAGCCGGCGAGTGGTTGCGCCAGGAGCGGTTAGCGCAGGAGTATGGTGTGAGCCAGATGCCAGTGCGCGAGGCGCTCAAGGAGCTGGCCGCCGAGGGGCTGGTCGAGCATGTGCCCTATCGCGGTGTGCGGGTGGTCGCCTTCGCGCCGCACGATGTCGAAGACCTGTACGCGCATCGGGCCTTTCTGGAAGGCCGCGCCGCCGCCGCCGCCGCCGCCACGATCACCGCCGGCGAGCTGGCCGAGCTGAAGCGATTGTACGCCGCCATGCTCGATCGTATGGCCCCCGAGCAGATCGCCGAGTACCGCGCGCTGAACCGGCAATTCCATCAGCTGATTGTGCATGCGAGCCGCCGTACCTACCTGGTTCGTTCGCTGGCCCAAATCTGGGTCGCCTTTCCCAGCATGCTTTGGAGCAATATTTCCAGCACTGCCGCCGCCCCGCTGCCCGATCGCGACGCCCGCGACCCCGCCGAACATGCCGCGATTGTCGAGGCCTTGGAGCGGCGCGACGCTGCTGCCGCCGAACACGCCGCTCGCGTACACATCGAGGGTGCAGGCGGCACGCTGGCACGCGCGCTGGCCCAGCAGCCTAGCGAGAACGCGAGCTAGTCACGCCCGCCAGCTCATGCGAGCGGTAAGCGCCGCCAGTTGCCCCGCCCGATGTGCGTGGCGTGCATGATTCTCCGCGATGTAGCGGCGCACATTGTTCAGATGCTGCTCATCGCAAATAATCTTCTCCCAGTAGCCGCGCTGCCACACGAGCGCTCCCGGCGTACACCGCAGGTTGTTGGCCCGGCGCGTCACCGCCGCCTTGTACGCCCGCACGATCGCCCCGAGCGAACCAGCAGCGACCTGTATCCCCAAACCCGATCGCCCGTTGCGGTCGTCATCGCCCGC
>JACMIM010000192.1 GCA_014381165.1 Roseiflexaceae bacterium | reverse complement strand
GCGTTCCTGATCACGCGGGTTGGCTACCAATAATCGGCCACCCGCCAGGACGCGGCATGCCGCCCGTCGGCGTCGCCGCGCCCAGATGCGCGGGGGCTAGCCCCGCGTCTACGCTGGGCATGGCATCGCCGCCACGGGGTGATGGGGACGTGCGGGGCTGGCCCTCGCGTTCCCATCTTGCACATGTTTCCAGATCGTCTATACTACCTCGGGAAATCAATCGCGGCGACGGGAACCCGTTCGCCGTCTCGTTTTGGCACATCTATACGAGGACAGTTTGCCCTATGACACGCTCGCAGTATCGTGCGACCCCGCTTGTCGCGCTGGCTTTTGTACTTGCCGCCTGCGCTACCCAGGCTGCGCCCGCCGCGACCGTCCTGCCCGCCGTTCTGCCCACCAGCGCGCCCAGCGCCGTGCCCAGCGTTGTTCCTGAGCCAACCGCGACGCCCGAATCTACCGCGCTACCCAAACTTGCCAGGAATATAAGCATTGCTGGCGTCGATGTGGGCGGGCTTGACTTGGCGGCAGCGCGCGCCGAACTCATGGCTGCGATCGAACTCGAGCCGCTAACACTGATCACTGGCCCGATCTCGACAACAATCGCGCCGCAAGAGATCGGGCTGGCTCCAGCGCTGGATGAACTCCTGGCCGATGCGCGCACTGCCAAAGCCGGCGACGAGCTTGCGCTGAAGCTTACATTCGACCAGGCTCAACTGCGCGCTGTGCTCATAGATATTTCGGCAGAAATTGCGGGCGAGGCTGGTGGGCTCGATGTCATCCGCGATACCGAATTGGTTTCGGCCAGCTTTGTGCTGCGCGCCCCTGAGACGCTTGATGTCGATCAGGCGGCGGCACAGGTTGCCAAGCACCTGAATTCCACCCGCTATGCCGAGCCGCTTGCCGTGCTATTGACCCTTGGCGAGGCTGGCGACACGCGACCGATAGCTCAGGACATGCAGCGCGAGTTGGCAGCGCTGGCTGGTCAGCTCAAGGGCGTGTTGGGCGTCTATATCTACGATCTGAAGAGCGGCAAAAAGTTGGCCAGCCTCAACGAGAATACGGCCTTTAGCACCGCCAGCACGATCAAAACTGCGATCATGCTCAACGCCTACGCACATGTCGAGAAGTTTAGCGCCAAGCAAACTAAAGCCATGCGGGCCATGATCATCGAAAGCGACAACCTCAAGGCCAATGATGTGCTGGCAGCCTCGGTTGGCGGCATTGCTACTGAGCAAGCCTTCGAGGGTGCGCAGCTGATGAGCGACATGCTGGCGGAGCTGGGTTTACCGACGACGTACCAGTACACGCCGTTTGAGGCTAATGATTTTATCAAGCTGTACAAGACCAAATATACCCTAGGCCCCAAACAGGCCGGCCAGCCGCCCTACACTGCCAGTAGCCGCGTCCAGCGCACCACGCCCGCCGAGATGGCGCAGCTGTATGTGATGATCGAGCAGTGTAGCCGTGGTGAAGGCGCACTTGTCGAAGCCTTCCCTGACACGCTCGACGATCAGCGTTGCCAGGAAATGCTCGATCTGCTGCGCCAGAACGAAGATGTCAAGCGCATGGTTTCTGGCCTGCCTGCGAGCGCTGATGTCGCCCACAAGAGCGGCTGGGCCCAGCCAGATCTCCAGGGCGATGCCGGCATCGTGCGGACAAACGGCGGCGATTTTATCATCTCGGTGTATTTCTATCAGGATGGCGAGCGCTACTCCGACCGCTTTGTGCAGCGCCTGCTGGGCAACGTCACACGGCTGGCCTACAGTTTCTACAACCCTGAGTTGATCGCTGCTGAGTAGCAGGATTGACGCTTACGCCGCACGCGAAAGGCTTGGGCTAACCCCAAGCCTTTCGCGTGCGGCGTGAAACATGCATACACCGGCGAGCGTAGTATACTGTATGTTAGCTAAATAAACAGAAGTAGATAGTTATGCGAATCGCAATGTTGAGCGCTCACTCAAGCCCAATCGCTACGCTTGGCGGCAAGGAAGCTGGCGGTATGAATGTGTACGTGCGCGAGTTGAGCCGCGAACTTGGTCGGCGCGGCGTCGCCGTCGATATTTTCACCCGTGCCCAGGCCGACGACACGCCGACCGTGGTTGCGCTCGATGCGGGCGTGCGGGTGATCAGTCTGCGCGCCGGGCCAGCCGCGCCCTACGATAAAAACTGGCTGCTCGATCACCTCCCCGAATTCGTGCGCCACATTCGCTGCTTTGCCGAGGGCGAGGACGTGAGCTATGATCTCATCCACAGCCACTACTGGCTATCAGGCGCGGCGGCGATCGAGCTGCGCCAGGTGCTGGGCGTGCCGATGGTTCATATGGCGCATACCCTTGGCGCGCTGAAGAACCGGGTTGCGCGCAGCGCCGAGGAACAGGAGACGCTGCGGCGCATGGAAGTCGAGTGCGAGATCGCGGCTGAGGCCGAGCTACTCATCGCCGCAACGCCGCGTGACCGCGAAGACCTGATGCTGCACACTGGCGCAGCTGCCGAGCAGGTGCGTATTATTCCTTGTGGCGTCGATCTGGTGCGCTTCAAGCCCCGCGACGCGGTGTATGCTCGTGAGATGTTGGCACTGCCACCTGTGCCCCACAAGATGCTGCTGCTCGTCGGGCGGATCGAGCCGCTCAAGGGCATCGATGCGTTGATCGAGGCCGTCGCGCTCTTGCGGCAGCGCCAACCGGCCTGGGTTGAGTCGCTTTCTGCGGTTGTGGTCGGCGGCGGGTCGGAAGATCAGCGCAGCACCTGGAACAACGAGCAGCGCCGCCTGGATGCGCTACGCCATGATCTCGGAGTAGCCGACGCGGTGCGGTTCGCGGGCGCACAGCCGCAAGGCCGCCTGTCGCTGTACTATGCCGCAGCAGATGTTGTCACGATGCCATCGCACTATGAATCGTTCGGCATGGTTGCGCTCGAAGCGATGGCCTGCGGCTGTCCAGTTGTGGTCACCAGCGCGGGCGGGCCGGCCTACCTTGTCGAAGACGGCCGCAGTGGCCTCCTCACGCCGCCTGACCATCCGCAGGCGCTGGCCGACCGGCTCGAGCTGCTGTTGGGTGATGACGCGCTGCGTGCGGAGATGGGCGCGGCCGCACGGGCGCGCTCGGCGCGCTTCTCCTGGCCCAATATCGCCTGTGAGATGATGGATGTGTACCACGAGCTGCTTGCCAGCTACGCCGCACCGCTGGCGCTGGCGGGATAATCGCGCGTCCACCAGACATCATTTGCCTGGATAGTCATCGGCACACCACTGCGCGGGTGCGGCAGGCTGAGACGGGCCGCATGCAGCAGGTGATACGATAGATCGTGCTGGCCCCAGCGCGATGGCCCGCCATAGCGCGTGTCGCCAAGCAGGGGGTGGCCGATGTGCGCCAGGTGCAAGCGAATCTGGTGCGTGCGCCCTGTTATCGGCTCGGCCTGTACCAGCGCCGCCTCCCAGCCACGCTCAAGCACGGTTATGCGTGTCTGCATCAGCTTGACTGTGCCGCCGCCTGCTGGCAGCGCCCGCCCCAGCTCGTCAAGCGGGTAGACCCGAAACTGCCCACGTGCGCCGCGACCGTGACCAGTTGCGATCGTGGCGATCGATTGGTTAGGGACGCCCACGCAGCGGCAGAGATACATCTTTTGAACCAGGCCACCCGCAAAGCTGCGCTGCAACGCTGGGTTGACCTCCGGCGATTTCGAGAACAGCAGGACGCCACTGGTATCACGGTCCAGCCGATGGGCCAGGTGAAGCGCGTGGGCCGTACCACCACGCTGGGCGAGAAATGCTGCCAGCGCCACCCGCAAGTTACCAGCGAGATCCCAGGGCGTGGCCTCGACATACAGGCCCGGCGGCTTATCGAGCGCCAATAGGTCGGCATCCTCATACAGAATCCAGCGCGGGTCGATCGTGACTTCCGCATACACACCGCTTGGCGGCCTGCTCAACGCCACCTCGTCGTCAATCAGCAGTGGCCGCGCGGCCTCCTGAACGCGCTCGCGCCCGACCCACGCACCGCCGTGCGTGAGCACCTGCGCCGCCGCCGCTTCGCCCAGCACGCGCCTAGCCACCTCTCCCAGAGTTGTGCCCGCCTCTGCAATTCTCAGCCGAATTGGCCCGCTGTGCTCCACAAAGGTTTCTCGGCTAGGATGGTTGGATGGTGGGCTGCGCGGCTGCGCGCGGTTCGAAACCATTTGCTAAAAGCAGCATACTGGCTTCGCGGCAGTTTCGCCCGTGCGAGAAGATAGAGCTTGGCATATGCCGAAGGGTAGAGCGCTAGGCCTCGACCGGCGCTTGCACCAGCTTCATCACACGGAAGGCTTCGGCGGCGGGCAAATCGGCAGCCTTGCCAGTCTCGGCAGCCCAATCGCGCACCCACTGGCCATCGCCAGGGTCGACCTGGCTCTTGTGCTGGCGTAGCGCCTCGATCTTGCGCTCGAGTGTCGCACTGATGTCGATGTACGTATCCGACTGCATGGCGCTTGAAATGTACAGCTCGCGCACTTGGTGCGGCTCATAGCCTTCGGTCAGCAGGTCGGGAAAGATCGGCCTGGTCACGGCGCTTGGAAATACAGCGTAGACCGTCGCCTCTGCCGCAGCGCGGTGATCGGGGTGATTGATATAGCCGTCGCCATAGAACACAGCGGTGGGGTCGCCACAAACCACACGGTCAGGGCGTAGCTGGCGAATGATGCGGGTCAGCGTGCGCCGTAGCTCGATGGTCGATTCCAGCGTGCCATCGGCATAGCCTAAGAACTGAACATCCTGCACGCCCAGCACGGCGGCGGCGGCGCGCTGCTCCTGCGCGCGGGTCTCGGCAAGCTCGCGCAAATCCTGGCCTGGTTGGTTGCTGCCCGCCGCACCATCAGTAATGATGACATAGGTTAGTAGTGCGCCTTCGTCGGCCCAGCGTGCCACACTACCGCCAATCGAAAACTCGGGGTCGTCGGGGTGTGCGTACACACACAAGATACGCATTGGTGTGGGAATCATTGCGCTAACTTTCTACGCTATGCTTCAGAAGTGGCAATTATAGGACTGAGTATAGCATGCCCTGGCGGGCGAGTACGATGCAGGGGTGCGGGATTCAAACTATTGCGCCGCCACCACGTCGGCGGGCTGGAAGCCACGCCGATAGCACGCGAAACGCGCTGAAGCGCGTTGAACTGCTGCAACGCGCTTCAGCGCGTTTTGAGGTAGCAGACGCCGGATTCATCAGGTGGCCGTGCTGGCGGCTGTTTGACATCGCTGGCAATGCGGGCTAGAATCAAGCTGGTTACCCAGAAAAGGAACAGCATGACTCCCTCGACAAAGCCGCGCTACGACCGTATTGTTTCGCTTGTGCTGCTTGTAATCATTGGTATGGCGGTCATCTTTGTTATCGACCTCAGCCCGGCCACGTTTCGCGTGCTGCTCGGCGGCGATCTGCCAGTCATTACCGTCTCCTGGTTGCTGATCGCGTCGCTGGTCTTGGTCACGAGCACCGGTGCCGATGTGTTTATTCGCGCGCACCCAACAATGCAGACCCGTAGCCTGCCCACGCTCCGGCTCGGCCGGTTCGAGCTGGAATTTGCGCCGGGCTTTTGGATCCTGCCCTCGCTTTCGATTATCACCTCGTTTGGCTTCTTTCGCCTGTTCAGCGCAGCGCTCCAGTCACTGGCGATCGTGATCGCCCTGGGCGCGGCGGGCGTGCTGCTACTTGTGTCGTTTATTGCGCAGCATTACGCGCTCGACCGGGCGACACAGGTGCGTGAGCGCGCCCAACTGGTGCTCCAGATTACCACATACGCATTAGCGTTCGCAGGATTCAGCGCGATCTACTATGCGCGGCTGCGGTTTTTGTATGGCGGCGTTCTGGTCGGCACGCTGGCGACGCTGCTGGCCTATGCGCTGTTGCAATGGTCTGCGCAACGTAAGGGCCTGCTGGCTCTGTCGGCGTGTATCGGCGTTGCGCTCGGCGAAACCATGTGGGCGCTGAACTACTGGGCGACGCCGTTTCTGCTCGGCGGGCTGACGCTGCTGGTGATTTTCTACATCGCCAGCGGCACAATGCAGCACTATCTGCAACAGCGCCTGTCGCGGCAGGTGCTGGTCGAATATGGTGTGCTTGGCAGCGCACTGCTGGCCGGGGTCGTGTTCTTCACGTTCCGCTGAATCTGTATGCAGTTTGTCGAAACTCACATGTTGGCTGTCGATCCAATCGCCCCCGATCCCACACGAATCGCAAGCGCGGCGGCGGCGCTGCTGCGCGGTGAACTCGTGGCTTTTCCAACCGAGACCGTGTATGGCCTTGGGGCAAACGCCCTCGACGCCCGCGCGGTGGCTCGTATCTTTGCCGCAAAAGAGCGCCCCGCCGCCGACCCGCTGATCGTCCATGTTGCCACACTCGACCAGCTTGCCAGCGTGGTTGCTGCCATGCCGCCGCTTGCCTATGAGCTGGCACGCCGTTTTTGGCCCGGCCCACTGACTCTGGTGTTGCCGCGTGGGCAGCGCATTCCGCCAGTTGTTTCAGCAGGCATGGATTCGGTTGCCGTGCGCGTGCCTGACCACCCGGTGGCGTTTGCGCTGCTCAAGGCAGCTGGCGTGCCGGTGGCTGCGCCAAGCGCGAACCGCTTCACACGCCCAAGCCCGACCACCGCCCAGCACGTCTATGACGATCTCAAGCAGCGTGTCGAAATTATTCTTGACGGCGGGCCAACCCCAATTGGGCTTGAATCGACTGTGTTAAGCTTAGTTGGCGCGCAGCCAGAGGTGCTTCGTCCGGGCGGCGTACCAATCGAAGCGTTGCGGGCATTTGTGCCAAACCTGGTCTACCAGCCGCGCTATCTCGCAGCGGAAGCGGGCGCACAGCTAGCACCTGGCATGCTGCTCAAACACTATGCGCCTGATGCCGAGTTGCTGCTGTTCACCGGGCCGCGCGAGGCTGTGCTGGCAGCGATGCACGCAGCCGCGACCGACCTGCTGGCGGCTGGCCAGCGCGTTGGTGTGATGGCTACGAATCAAGATGCTGACACATTTGCTGACCTGCGTGTGCGTCTGGAATTGCTCGGGTCGCTTGGCAACCTGGCCCAAATTGGCGCACGGTTGTTTGCGAGCCTGCGGGCGCTTGAGCACACGCAAGCCCAGACCATCCTGGTGCGCGGGGTTGAGCAGGATGGCCTGGGCCTGGCAATTTGGGATCGACTGCTGCGTGCTACCGAGGGCCGCGTGCTGCGCATTCCGTAAGGTTTAGCTACGCGGCTTCTTGGAAGTATTGGCCGTTCAGCAGCTCGAAGACCAGCTGATCAAGCGTAATCTCGGCCTCGTGGTAGGTGCGCGCAAAGCCGATCAGCTCGCCGTCAAGATACATTGCGTAGTCACGGGTTTCGCGGTCGTAGGCTATCTCTTTTTTGTACATGGTGTTCCTCGTATTTCTACCGCTTGTCGTTGTTTGTAGTATAGCACACACGTTCTAAATTTGCAAGGAGTACCTGAGCAGCGGCAGGGCTCGTGCAAAGTCATCGGAGCTGCGCGCCAAACCTCGCTTTTCTTGCTTTTTTGGCGGCAGCCACCCCCAAACCCCCGCCGGAGGCGACGTTGCACGAGCTCTGTGAGCAGCGGCTGCCAACAAAATACTAATCTATGATACTATTCTTTCTAGAGCTACTTCTGTTTCCCCTGCGGGGTAGCCACTAGCCTTGATGTAATGGAGGTTACAATGAGTTCGACTGCTTCTGCGAGCGCACAACGGCCTTCGACTGGCGGCATCTTTCGTGCAACTTTGCTTGGCGCACTGGTTGCGGTGGTTGTGAATGTGATTCTGTGGGCGCTCATGCAGTTTGTGTTCAATCTCAATCTACACATTCAAGCAGGCGGGCCGGGCACACCAATGGTGCCATTACCGGTGGTTCCGGTGATTGTTTTGACCGTGGTGCCAGCGCTGGTTGCTGGCGGGTTGTTCTGGCTACTTGCGCGCTTTACCGCGCGTGCGCCACTAATCTTTCTAATTATCGCACTGCTCGTCTTGGTTCTTTCATTTGCACCAGGCTTTCTGGCTTTTCCTGGCGAAACCGTGAATGCGCTTGGATTAAATGTCTTGCACATTGGTGCCGCTGTGCCGATCGTCTGGGCGCTGATTGGCCGTGGCCGCGC
>JACMIM010000191.1 GCA_014381165.1 Roseiflexaceae bacterium | reverse complement strand
TGCGCCCGACGCGCTGGCCCGCTCGCGCATTCAGGGCCAGGTCGCGGGGGCCGCGCCCGACCAGGTGACGATCAGCCTGAACAGCGGCCAGCAGACCCGCCCCGATGCCAATGGCTTCTACCTCTTTGAAGGACTGCCAGCTGGAACATATACGGTGGTGGCCAGCGTGCCGGATGGCCAGCAGCGCGCCCAGCAGGCCAGCCTGAGCGGCACGCAGTTGAGCATCGCGGGGCTAGACTTCAGCTTTGCACCTGGCTCCGATGCGTTTGCGCCAGTGGCCGCGCCGCCAACCGGTGATGCTGATTTCTTTGTGGAAACCGGCCACACACTGCGCGGCGCGCTCCGCGATTACTGGCGCAGCAATGGTGGCCTGCCGGTATTCGGCTTTCCAATCAGCGAGCAACTGACCGAGCCTGGTGACGACGGGCAGCCGCGCACCGTCCAGTATTTCGAGCGCAACCGCCTGGAATTGCATCCTGAGAATGCGCCGCCCTACAATGTGCAACTGGGGCGGCTGGGCGACGCCGTGCTGCGCCAGCAGGGCCGCGATTGGTTTGGCTTTGCGGCGGGCGCACCAGCCGAGGGCTGCCTGTTCTTCGCCGAAACCCAGCACGCGCTGTGTGAGCCGTTTCTGAGCGCCTGGCGCAGCAACGGCCTGGAGCTGGACGGGCGGCGCGGCAAGACTGCTGCCGAAAGCCTGGCGCTATTCGGCCTGCCGCTGTCGGACGCGCAGATCGAGCAACTGCCCGACGGTGGCACGCGCGCCGTGCAGTGGTTCGAGCGCGCCCGCTTCGAGGATCACGGCCCAGATGGCGTGCTGCTGGGCCTGCTCGGGCGCGAATCGACCGGGCGGTGATGTGCGTGTCGGTGCGTGAATCTAGCGAGTAGCTAGCACCACTGCGTCAATGAACGGTAGATGCACAGCGTTGTTATACGTAATAGCTGTATGGACATACACCGCTCCAGTACGGATGTTTGATGAACGCGCAAATGGCGCGCTTGCTACCACGGTCGTCCCATCTGCACTCATGGCTACTGCTGAACCAAATTCATCTACATCCCCTGCATCGCTTGCGGTTAGACGTGCTGCCTGTGTCGCCGATACCCCTGTAGTTGGCCGTACGAAGAAATAGATTGCACCACGGCGATCACCGTTGGCATCTTCAGATGGAGCGCCAATGACAATTGTACGACCATCAGCACTCATGCCGACCGCGCTGCCGAAGTTGCCGACATAGGCCAATGGACGTTCAGCATTGGTTAACTTGATGCTGGATTGTGTATTGCTCCAACGAGATGACGAGCGGTCAAAGAGATATCCACCACCCGCGCCGACCGCGCCTTGCGGAGCGCCTGCAATGATCGCACTGCCATCAGCGCTGATCGCAATGCTTGTACCTAATAGATTCCTATCAGCAGCGTCCGCAGCAGTCAGGCGTGCGGTTTCCGTTGCGGTTATCCAAACGCGTTCGGGCCGCTCATATACATTGACAAAACCACCAGCACCCGAACTACTGTTGAACCGGTCGGCACCTGCAGCAATAACACTTCCATCGCTACTTACGGCGACAGACAAACCAAGGTTGTCACCAAAGCTACCATTTGCCGCCATTAGTTGAGCTGTCTCCATTGCACTCGCCCACCCTGTGGTTGGTTGCACATAAACAAAGACGGTACCGGTAGAACTCGATCTTGGAAGTCGAGGTGCCCCAACGGCAACGGTCGTGCCATCAGCACTGATGGCAACCGCATCACCGTACATGCCAGCAGAATTGCTGGAGCTAGCTGTGAGTCGCGCATTGAAGGCCGATGTACTCACCCAGCTGCTTGACGCACGGCTGTAGAGGTATGCCGCGCCGTAGGCTGTATCGGAAGCACCCATAAATCCGTAATACATCGAACCAACCACTATAGTAGTAGCGTCCGCACTGATCGCCACAGCAGTGCCAAAAAACTCATTTTCAAAACTTGGTCCTGTAAGTTTTGCGGTAAAGACAGGAGTTGTTTTCCAACCATCCGCCGGGCGCTTATAGATGTAAACAGCTTGGTCATGGGGCGCACCGACGACAATCGTCGCCCCATCTGCGCTCATCGCAATTTGTGATCCAAATGTGCTACCATCCGTACTATCATTAGACACTAACTTTGCAGAGAACCCCCAAGTACGTGGAGCCATGGACACATCCATGCCCAGCCCACTTCTCACAGTAGACGGAGCGGCGAGGACTAAAACCAGGATGAACAGGTTGGAGTACATTGCTGACAGTGTGTGTGCATGAAACATGTTCAAGATTGTAATCCTTCTCATCTGATACTCTACCTGCTGTGCTTAACCGTCGGTGTACTCAGTACAACTATACGGCTGTTACAAACGCGTTTTTTACAGCAGCCATGCACTGTAACACAAATAAGCTCGCTGCTTGCTCAAAGTTACGACGGCCAAAGGTACACTTCTAACGGAGCCAAGCCATGCCCCCAAACACCGCTACGGCGATCGCGCCGGCCAACATCGCCTTTATCAAGTACTGGGGCGTGCAGGATGCGGCGCGCGTGCTGCCCTTCAATGGCTCGATCTCGATGAACCTCGACAGTTGCCTGACCACCACCACAGTCGCGCTCGACCCAGCGCTGGCTGAGGACGCGGTGAGGCTGACGCTGTACGGCCAGGGGCCGCAAGTGGCGGCGGGCAGCCAGCGCAGCCGCGTGACCGCGCAGCTCGACCGGCTGCGGGCGCTGGCCGGA
>JACMIM010000190.1 GCA_014381165.1 Roseiflexaceae bacterium | reverse complement strand
TGGCCACCACCCCAGCCGACGGTGCCGCCCAGGTCGAGCGCGCCACACCGCTGACCCTGCGCCTCTCGCAGCCGTTTGCGCTTGAAGTAGTGCGCGCCGGGCTGCAAATCTCGCCGACAATCAAAGGCGAGTGGAGCGCGCAGACGCTACCGGACGCGACTCAGCTGATCACGTTCACGCCCGCTGCGGCCTGGCAGCCCGAAACAACCTACCGCGCCGCACTGGCTGCCGATCTGCTGCCGCTGGACGGGAATCTGACGCTCCAGAGTGTGCCGTGGAGCTTTCGTACTGCCCCGCGCTTGGCGGTGGTTGGCCGCTTTCCTGGCGAAGGCCAGACACTGCCAATTGGCCAGGAGCTGCGCCTGATTTTCTCGACGCCGATCGATGCGGACATGCTGGCTGGTGCGCTCGATATCTCGCCGCCCGTCGGCACGCCGCGCATTCGGGCCAGCGGCAATGAGGCGCAGATAACCGCTGACTTCCAGCCCGCTTCTGTCTACACACTCACGCTTCAACTCGACCCAGCGGAGCCACAGCCGTATCTGTTACGCTTTCGCACCGCCCCGCCCGCCGCCGAGTTGGCGCTTGCCGGAATGGAAGACCATGTGCTACGTTTGCGGCCCGGCCAAGCTGGCCCACTGCTTCGTCGAAATGGTCTGACCTCGCTCCAGGCCAGCCTTTACCCACTTGATGAGGCGACGGCGGTGCGCCTGCTGGCCTTCGGCGGCGCGGAGTGGCTGGCGTTTAGCCCCGAGCGATCCGGCCTGGTGCCGCTGCGTACCTGGTCACAAATATACAGCGATACCGGCGGAATGCCTGTTGAAGCGCCGCTGGCGCTGCTCGATGGCGCGACACCTCTGCCAACTGGCGTGTTCTACCTGCGGCTGCGTAGCCCCGAGCGCCTGCGCGCCGACGCGCTGGTGTTTGTGTCTGAGACCAGCCTGACCCTGCGCCGGGTTGGCCAGGACGCCCTGATTTGGGCGACCGATGGCACCGGCACACCCCGTAACCTGGCGGCGCTGGCGTTGTACCAATCCGGTACCCTGGTCGGGCGCGGTCAGAGTGGCGGCGATGGAATTTGGCGGCTGGCGGCTGGCGGGGCCGATCGCGCACCACTGACGGCGCTCTCGGCGGATGGCGCACTGGCGATCGAGCGTGCCACAGCCCCGGCACTGCCACGCTTTCAGATGGCATTGTTCGCCGCCCGCAGCCGCTTTCAACCCGGTGAACTGGTCGATATTGGTGGGTTTGCCCAAACCGTAGATGGCACGCCTGCTGCGGGCGCTCGTGCGCTGCTGACGCTGCAACGAGACGACGGCACGCGCGTTGTCACCCAGCCGGTGTTTATCAGCTCGACCGGCCTGGTCAGCGCCAGCGTGCGGCTGCCGACCACGCTGCCCGCCGGCGAGTATCAGCTGAACCTTGCGCTTGGCGGTTCATCGACTGATGCTGTGCTGACAGTGGCCGATGCGATGACACCGGCGCTGGCGCTCGATGTTGCGCCAGGCCTATTCGCTGGGCAGCCGCTGACCTTCACGCTTGCGCTGCTGCCCGCCGCGAGCATGCCGATCAGTTGGACGCTTCGGGCGCTGCCTGAGCCGCTGCTGGATGGCTTCTCGATTGGCGACACACCTGCTGCGACGATCAGCGGCGGCGGAGCGACCGACAGCGCCGGGATGTTCAGCGCTACGATTTCCGACACGCTCGTAGCCAGCGCGCCCCTGCGCTATCAGCTCGTGGTGCGTGCCAATGATGGTGCCGACACGGCGCTGGCGCGCGCCGAATTGCGTGTGCAGACGGCAAGCGAACTGGTTGGGTTGCGGCTCGCCAGCCGCATTGGCACGGCTGGCGAGCCGCTTGAGGCTGCGGCGCTCGTGCTGGACAGCCAGGGCCAGCCGGTCGAAGGCCGCGAGGTGCTCTTCGAACTGCTGCGCCTGCCGGAAAGCGGCAGTTTGGCCAGTGCAACCCGTGTTGTGCTGCGCAGCGTCCGTAGCGGCACTGATGGTCGCGCCGCGCTGCCGCTGCTGGTGCGCACTGGTGGTGCCTACCTGTTGCGCGCCAGTGTTGCCGATGCCGAGCGGCGGCGCTCATTTGCCACCGCCCCGCTGTGGGTTGCCGCCGCCAATACAACCTGGCCCGCCGGAACACCGCAATTGCTTGCCGACCAGCCGCGCTACCGCCCCGGCGAGGCCGCGCGCCTGCTGTCTGACCTGGCTGCGCCCACCTCGGCGCTGCTGCTGGTTGGGCAGGCCGCCGAAGTGCGCGCCATGCAGCCCGGCCTGCCGCTGACGATCACAATTCCCGCCGACGCCGCGCCGCTGCTGCCGGTCGAGTTGATGCTGCCCGCCGCCGATGGCCAGCACCGGGTTGTGGCCACAACGCTGGCAGTCGAGCAACGCGGCATTCCGTTGAACCTGAGCAGCGATGGGATTAGCTACGCGCCGGGAGCGACCGCAACCATTACAATCAGCACAACGGTTGTGCCAGGCAGCGCGCCGGCCGTAATGGTTGCGCTAGCCGACGAACAGGCACCGGGTACGGCCGTCTTCCTGCGCGACCTGCGTGCCGATACGAGCGGCCAGCTTTCAGTCGGGCTGCGGCTGCCAGATACGACTGGCGTGTACACACTGCACGCCTGGGCCGCCGACCAGCGTGGCTTTGGCGCGGCTCAGGCCACGCTCACGGTGACTGAGCCGCTGGTGCTCGATCTGATCGCGCCAGCCATGCTACGCGCCGGCGACACATTCGAACTGGTGGCGCTGCTACGCAACACTAGCCCGCTGGCACAACGGGTGCAACTTGCGCTCGTGCGCGAGGGCCTGACGCTGACGGCCGACCGCGAGCGCGCCGCCGTGCAGCTGGCTGTCGGCGAAACCCGGCGGCTCGTTTGGCAGGCCCAGGTCGGGCCAGGCCAGGTTGGGCAGCCCGCGCGCGTTCGCCTGACTGCTACGGCGGGTGGCGCGCAGCCCCAGCAGATCGCCCGTGACTGGACGATTCTACCCGGAACCGTGCGCGCTCCGACGGGCGCATTGATCGAGCGCAGCTGGAGCGCGGAGGTTATGCCCCAGCAGGGCGGCCCACTTGCTTTGGCGGCTGCACCAAGCGTAGCCGCGCTGATAGAAGATTTTATCGCCACGCTTGGCACGCAGGCCCAGCGCAGTCCCGCCGACAGCGCCGCGCTGCTGCTATTCAGCGCGCCGGTCAGCGAAACCCGTGAGCTGGCCGAGCAGGCGCTGGCCGAACTGCTGGCGGCGCAGCAAGGCGATGGCGGCTGGCAGCTCTACTCAGGCGAAGGCTCGAATCCTGACCTGACGCTGCTGACCTTGGAGGCGCTGGTCGAGGCGCGAAGGGCCGGGTTCGTGGTTGCGCCTACGCAGCTGAATCGCGCGATCGAGCGCCTGACCCGTAGCGAACAGGGCGGTGTGCTACGGTTGTACGCCGAATCGCTGCTGGGCCAACCCAACCAGGCGGCGCTGGCCAGCCTGAGCAACACCGCCGGCAGCCGCGACAGTGCGAGCCTTGCGCTGCTGCTGCTGGCCAGCCAACCAGGATCGGCCACGGCCCAAGCACTGGCCGCAGCGCTGACCGAGCGTGTGGTTGGCGAGGGCGACCAAGCGCGTGTAGCAGATGCGGAACAGGGCGACGTAGTGGTCACGGCACTAGTCGCCCGTGCGCTCGCCAGCCAGCCAACCCCGCCCCAACAACTGGCCGGGCTGCTGCGCACGCTGGCGGCGGCACGCGGCCCAGGCGGCTGGCAAAACAGCCTGATCGGCGCACGGTCGCTGGCTGCACTTCAGGCTGGCCTGGGCGAGCGGAGCGCTGGCAGCTACACGATTTGGCTCGACGGTGAGCAGCTGACCGAAGCACAACCGGGCGACGCCGACCTGGCCGTGATTCGACGCCTGGCAGTTCCCGCCGAACGCCTGCGCGCCACCAGCATGCTGACGGCCACTGTCTCCGGTGGGCCGCTGCTGATCGCCTACGAGCTAGAGGCGGTGGGCCTGCGCGACCTGCTGGGCGTGCGGCTGCTGCGCGAATATCTTGACCCCGCCACTGGCCAGCCGATCGATCTGGCTGCACTGCGCGTTGGCGCAAGCGTGGATGTGCGTCTGACGCTGCTGGCACCGCAGGGCGCGCGCATGGTCGAGGTAATCGACCGGCTGCCGGGCGGCGCAACGCTGGTCGATGCTGGCGAGAGCGTGCTTCCCGCGCGTCTGGCAGACGGCCAACTGCTGTTCGGCTACAGCCTACTCGAAGCGGGCGTCTCCCAGCTGCGCTACACGTTGCGCCTCGACGCGGCGGGCAGCTTCGCCGTGCCTGCGCCATCCGCCGTGTTAAGCGACGGCACACGCATCGCTGCCGGCCAGGCGGTCAGATTCGGCGTTATGCCGTAACCCACAGACGCGAGGCTGAAGCCTCTAGCTGGGGTGAGGAAGCCCGCCTACGCGGGCTGAAACGCTGTGCAGCCCGCGTAGGCGGGCTTCGTCGTGCTAGCCCGCGGCTTCAGCCGCCGGGCGGGTTCGTACCAACGTACTACTCGACAAAATCGGTATCTCATTCTATAATCGTCGTAGAGCCTCACATCCTAGCACGCAACAATGTGATCCCACGAATCTCCCTGCTTCTACTCTCCATAACCCTTCTCGCCCTGGGGCTGCCGCTGAGGCCGAGCGCCGCGCCGCAGGCGTATGCCGCCTCACCGCCGGTCGCACTGCTCGATGCCGCGCCATGGGGCATCAATACGCATCTGGCGACCCGCTACACCGATCTGGACAGCATGGCCGTTCCAGCGGAGCTGGTTGCGCAATCCGGCGCGGGCTGGGCGCGCGAGGATGTCCACTGGTGGCGGGTGCAGCCGCGCGAGGGCGTGTGGGACTGGAGCTTCACCGATGCGGCCTTCCGCGCCCTGATCGAGCGCGGCGTGAAGATCGTGGGCGTACTGGGCCACCCGCCCGGTTGGGCCACACCCTTCGGCGGCGACGCTCCGCAGGATGTCTCGTTCTACGCGCCCGATCAGCAGCGCTTCGTCGAATACACCCGCGCGGTAGTTACCCGCTACGGCGGCTATGTCGACCACTGGGAGGTCTGGAACGAGCCAGATAACCAGCTGTTCTGGCGGCCCACGCCCGACCCTGCCGCCTACGCCCGGCTGCTGATCGAGACCCATGCGGCGATCAAGCAGATCGACCCGCAGGCCAGCGTGCTGCTTGGCGGCATCAGCCCGTTCGACACCCGCTTTCTACGCGGCGTGGCCGAGGCCGGGGCCTGGCAGAGCTTCGATATCCTGGCCATCCACCCATACGTGGATCCGCACTCGCCGGAGGACGGGGCGCTGCTGGCCGCCGCAGATGGCGTGCGCGCTATGATGGAACGGCTGGGCCAGAAGCCGCTGTGGGCCACTGAAGTCGGCTGGTCGAGCGGGCCTGGCGACCGCGACCGCGTCGGCGTCGACGAGGACACGCAGGCCAACTACCTGACACGGGCGATGCTGCTGATGTGGCGGGCCGGCATCGAGCGCAGCTTCTGGTACGCACTCAAGGACGACCCCGGCAACCCCTACGGTCTGCTCGCGCTCGGCAGCGGCCGTAATGACTACAGCCGCCCAAAGCCAGCCTACCGTGCCTTTCAGACGCTCAGCCGCCAGCTGGCTGGGGCCGAGTTCGTGTCCATGAACGATCTGTTCACACGCGAGGAAGTGCTGTCGTTCGAGCCGTTTGGCCGCTGGACGCGCGGCGACCAGCGAAACGGCACGCTGAACTCCTCGCTAGCGGCTTCGCACAGCCAACTTTCTGCCGCGCTGCACTACAATTTCCCCACACTTCAAAATGATTATGTCGTTTTCACGCGCCAGCAGCCCGCGCCAATCCCCGGCACGCCACACAAGCTCGGCCTGTGGGTGTATGGCGACGGCAGCGCCAACACGCTTAAAATCTGGCTGCGCGACGCCGAGGGCGAGCTGCTGCAATACAGCTTTGGCGCGGTTGGCACAAAGGGCTGGCACCAGTTGTACGCCACGCTGGGCGGCGAGCTAGTGGCCTGGGATCGGATCAGCCAGGGCGGCAATGGCAAGCTCGATTTCCCAGCCAGCGTCGCGGCGTTCGTGCTCGACGACGGCTCGGACAGTTTTGTCGGGCGCGGCACGGTGTATTTCGACACACTCAGCGCGGTCGGCGGCCCCGAAGGTTACGACCTGCGCGCCCGCCGTGGCAACACAATCATCGATGTGCTTTGGTCGCCCGACCAGATCGCGGCGCGCCTGCCAATTGCGGCGGCCCAGGCCACCAGCAGCGATCATCATGGCAACACCAGCACATTCAGCGCCGTCGAAGGCGTGCTGCCGCCAATCAGCCTGAGCGAAACCCCCCGCTTCATTACCCACGAAACGCCGTAGCTGCGCGGCTGAAGCCGCTAGCTGGGGTGACGAAGCCCGCGCAGGCGGGCTGCACATCGTTGTAGCCCGCGCAGGCGGGCTTCGTCGTGCGAACTCGTGGCCTCAGCCGCCGGGTGGGCGTGATGGCAACGCGAGAAACTCGCTCACACGTTTCAAAAAATTTGGTAGAATTACGACGCAAGAGTGCTTGCCGCAGGTGTGAAGACATGAGGAGGTGGAGCGGATGCGATTATTGATTCGATGGGTGATCAGCGCGCTGGCGCTGCTGGCCGCTGCGAATTTCGTTGATGGTATCGAGATTGTCGGCCAGAATGGCTGGATCACGCTGTTGATCACCGCCGCCGTGATGGGCTTTGTGAATGCGATTATCCGGCCTATTCTGAAGCTGCTGTCCTGCCCACTGATTCTGCTAACACTGGGGCCGTTCACACTGGTGATCAACGCGCTGATGCTTCAGCTCTCGGCCTGGCTCTCGAACAGCTTCTTTGGTGCGGGGTTCGTAGTCGACGGCTTCTGGCCAGCCTTTTGGGGCGCGATCGTGGTCAGCATTGTCTCGTGGCTGCTCTCAGTCTTCGTGCCCGATGCCGACGAAAAGCTGCGCGAACGCAACGCGTAACAATGCGGTAGGGCACGATAATATCGTGCCCCTACCGCATCTCGTGCCCTACCGCATATCGTGCCCTACCGCATCGTTAAGCCCGGCGCTCGACCAGGCTTTTGAAGCGCTTGAGCGTATTGCGCACCTCAGCCGATTCGAATGGGTTGTCGTCGGCGACGAACTCCTGGATGAAGTTGCCGGCATCGTACTCCATGGTGTACTTCAGCGTAGTATCGTTGCCGCCCAAAAAGCCGCGCCGGTCGAGATCAAAGGTGTGGGTTTCCTGCTTATTGCCCTCGCGCGTGGTCAGGCGCAGAACGCCCTGCTCGGCGTCGACCCTGTCGATCACGCCGCTGCCGCTTTTGTCGCCCTTCTGAAACTGAAATGCACCACCGACCGCCACGCTGCTCAGGCCAGTCACCACCTCGGCGTCCGGCAGCCAACTCGACCAGGTCGAAGCGTCATTCAGCACCTGCCATACCGCGTCCATTGGCGCATTGATCTTGATCTCGTCGTCGAACTTAGCCATGTCGGTAGCCCTCCTGCTTTTGAATACGTGTTCGTCGGGACGTTTGCCACGAAGGCACAAAGGCACGAAGTTATATTTCTGTTTCCGGGTCTTCGTGTCTTCGCGGCTTCGTGGTTACGTAACAATATATGTAGGAGTTACGCAGTTGCCCAAGCGCTTTCATTTCGCCTGCGGCTGGCAAGGGAATACCTCATAATTGTTTCGGTTTTTGGCGCTTTACGCCAAAAACCGAAACAAAAAAGATATGTCTTCCGCGCTGCCGCAGGCAGGAACCGCCAACTGCGTAAGTCCTAATAAGTTTCAAACTTGCAAATAGCGTGCCGAGAGCTGAGAACTGATGGCTCGCTCTACGGCCCGCGCACGTTGGCCTGGTCGATCAGCAGGCCAAGCGTGCGCCCATCGCCACCGCCAAAGGTGGGGCTGCGAATCTCGATCGGTGCGTTGGCCGGCGCGGGCGGCAGCGGCAGCGTGTAGGTGCGCCAACTGCGGGCCACCGCGAAGGTCTGGCATTTGTTTGCTAGGCAAACGGTCGCGGGCGCGCCTGCATCGCCAAGATGGGGCGCGGCCAGCCGTAGCTGGAGCATTCCGCCGCTAGCTGGCCGTTGCAGCCTGAGCAGCGCAC
>JACMIM010000189.1 GCA_014381165.1 Roseiflexaceae bacterium | reverse complement strand
GAGGAGCTTTGCTTTCGTATGTGGATGCATCGAAGAAATACAGGACGATCGCTGGAAACAAGACAATTACCCAATATATTTTTTACTTCGCGGTGATGAAACATGCATACCGAGCGAAATTGATGTTCAGCCTTTTCCAGCTAGAACATAATGTAATCAGTTGGGTCTAAAGAGTTTATCACGATTTATCGATAAGTGGGTCACGAATTATCACAGCTTCTGCTTGATCCGGTCGGCGATGGCTTGATCGGTAGTTCGCTGTTGGGCGCTGGGCGGCGCTTCGACAGCGGGCGTTTCCGGCTCGGGGCGTGAAAGCAGGCGCATAGCTAACGCGCCAGCAACCGCCAGCCCGATCAGGGCAGCGCCCAGGCCGAGCAGCAAGGCGAATTGGTCGAATAGCAGCGCGCCCGCTGGTGATGCACGCAGGCTTGCGACAAATGTGGGATTGCCAGCGGCGGCGTAGTTCAGCAGAAACCCCCCAGCCACTACCCCAGTAAATGCGCCAAGCAGTCCGCCTACCAGTCGCAGCGCTGCTGTCGAGCCGGTGATGATTGGCATGAGCAGCCCGCTGCCAACGCCGAGGATGAGCGTGCTAGCGCTGAAGATGACCACGCTAGCAAAGCGTTGAAGCAGCCCCAAGTCGGAGTTACCAAGCGAGCTACCCAGCAGTTCGGCCAGTGGCGTGGCCCACACCGCCACAAGCGCTGCCCCAAAGAATACCCCAGTCAGTACCAGGATGCCACGCGGCAGATCGCGCAGCGCGCCAAGCAGTGCGAATAGGATAATCAGCGCCACCACGCCAACGGTTACGAGTGTGGTCATCGGTTTGCTCTTTCGTTTGGCCTGCGGCGTGCGTATGGTAACTCTACGACAGATTGTAGCATATTGGGTTGGGCCAGGGTCTGCGTGCTATAATGGCCCAGGCTTCGCTGCTATCGCAAACATGAGGAGCGCGCTTCATGGCTCGTGTTGCAATCAATGGGTTTGGCCGGATCGGTCGCCAGAGCTTTCGGGCCATGCTTGAGCGGTATGGTGGCGATCTCGAGGTTGTTGCGATCAACGACATGACTGATACGAAGACGCTGGCACACCTGCTGCGCCACGATTCGACCTACGGCCCGTTCGAGGGTGAGGTCAGCTTTGATCAGCACGAGCTGCGCGTTTCCTATCTCGACGACGACGACCAGGACGAGCGGGAGATGCGAATTACGACGTTGGCCGAGCGCGACCCGGCGGCGTTGCCCTGGCGCGAGATGGGTGTCGACATTGTGATCGAGTCGACTGGCCGCTTTACCGATGCTGAACAGGCGCGGGCGCACCTACGCGCTGGTGCGCGCAAGGTGATTATCACGGCTCCTGCTACTCACGAGGATATCACGATCTGCCTGGGTGTTAATGAGAGCCGCTACGACAGCGAGATTCACCACGTTATTTCCAACGCCTCCTGCACCACCAATTGCCTCGCGCCGGTCGCCAAGGTGCTGCACGACCGCTTTGGTATCCGGCGCGGCCTGATGACTACCATTCACTCCTACACAATGGATCAGAACCTCCAGGACCATGTTCATACCGATCTGCGGCGTGCTCGGGCGGCTGCGCTGAACATCGTGCCGACCACGACCGGCGCAGCCAAAGCACTCGCGCTGGTTCTTCCCGAGCTACGCGGTAAGATCGATGGCTATGCCTTGCGCGTGCCAACCCCAACTGTTTCGCTGGTCGATTTTGCGGTACAGTTCGAGCATGGCAGCTCGGTGGCGGCTATCAATGATGCCTTCCGCGAGGCGGCAGACAGCGAGGACATGGAAGGTATTCTTGGCGTAAGCGAGGAGGAGTTGGTTTCAAGCGACTTCATCGGCACCACATATTCAAGTGTGGTAGATCTGCCACTAACCGCTAGCGTGGGCGAGGATTTCTTCAAAGTTGTCGCGTGGTACGATAATGAGTGGGGCTATTCCATGCGCGTGGCCGACCTGACCGCGTTTGTCGCCGACGAGCTACACGACTAACACCAGGGTGGATCGCTCACGAGCGTGGCGATTCAGGGCCAGGTTTCAATAGTATTCGTGCAACAGATGTTGTAGCGCCTCCACGACGATCTCGTAGGTGGGAAGGCGCAGTGACAGTACAGCACCGTTCGGCACGTCGTTGAGCGTAAAGCTGCCGTAGAAGTCAAGCGGTGTGCTGCTAATCACGCGCCCGCTGCTGATCAGGCTGGCGGTGATGGCGCGCTGCCGGGTGCCACGAAGGGTGCCGCGTAGGCGCAGGCCAAGTGGGTTGCCATAGCGCTCAAGCGAGAGACTGATGCGCAATGTTCCAGCGCGATACAGGCGCGTATCTGGCTGGCTCCAAGTGTGACCCTTGGTTGGTGCCCGTGGCTGCGGCTGGGCTATCACGCGGTGCAGGGGCGGGGGCGGGGTCGAGTGCGGCGGTCGAGCTACAATGCTCGCAAGAAGTGCTAGATCGCTTTGGCAGCTTGGACACCCGAGTATATGGTTAGTGATGTGTGCGTTGAGCGGGCCGGATGTGTCGGCCTGGATACATGCTGCCAGCTCATCGCTCGATGGACAGAACAGCCGGAAGAGTTGCTGGCGAAGCTGTCCTTGTAACGTGCGAAGCTGCTGCGCACGGCTTGCGCAGGCCGAGCACTGTTCAAGATGAGCGTACACAGCGACTGAAGCTTCGCCATCCACAGCAGCGAGCACGTCTAGTTCATCAAGCTCCGGCGGGCAGCAACAAGCGCCGTCCGTCGAGCCTTCATCGTCCCCCATAGCGCGCTCCCAGTTTAGCAACTCCTTTGATTGTACTGAACGTCACAGCCAGCGGTTTTCGTAGAACGACTTCTTAACTTCGATTGTTTCAGTATTTGACGCAGCGCGCTACATACTGAAACAGTTCATGAGTCCGACAAAACTGCGGGGCTTAGAGCGCCAGCATGCGGCGCAGTTCTTGGTTGCGCGAGAGCCGACCAAGCACATTGCGCTTGACGTTGTAGACTTCGCCGATGCCGTCGAATAGATCGGGCCGACCGGTGTAGATGTCGCCCGGCTTCATGCCCATGACAAAAGAATTGTAAACCACGACGCGCTCGGCCTCGTCGTTCAGCTGGGTGTTGATGTAGTTCCAGAACTCCTCGCGATGTACTCGCTCCATGGCTTCCTCATCTGGCAATGTCAGCGGAGAGCGCCCGTTCTGTAGGGTCTCCTCTGGCAGCATTTCGGCCCACGACTGAGCGCGGACGCTATCGATAACCACGCAGCCGGCGCAGAGTTGTAGGTAGTGGAGGAGTGACGCCAGGGTCGGAAACGAGCCGAACTTTTCTGGCGTAACCGCGCGCCAGAACCGAGTGAACGCCGACACGACAAAGAACTCGCCGGTCTCGCCGGTGCTGCTGAATGCGCCGGAGCGCCGTACCCAACTCTCGACCAACGGGCTATAGTGACGAAAGATGTATTCCCATGCCTGTTCGTCGCGCTCGACCAGCGCGCGGCGGAACAGTTCGTGGGAATAGCCTGGATCGTGCGGCTGCCCACGATAGAAGCGCTCGCTCTCGGTGGTACAGCGCTCGACCAGCGTGGCAACGCTCATTTGGCGCAGCTGGCCTACTTCGACTGTGCTGATGGCAGAACGACGACTGGCTGGCTGAGATGGGAGAATGTACTGCATCATCGGGCTGCTCCTTTATGCCTGTGTGTCAAACACCAATCGTCGGCTCGTTGATAGTGCCAGCATAGCAGGCGAGGACTGCGGCGACGATACGGTAGAACTTCGGCGAAACTACGGGACGGGCTGTGCTGGCTTTCAATGAGATTGTATGCTGGCGCAGGCGTGCCGAGAAGAGCGCTGGATGAGCGGAAGATGACAGTCGTACGGGGCTGTGTCGTAGGGAATCTAGGGTGGTATTCAAAGAACCGAGAACCGCAGAACAAAGAACAGAGGAGCGAGGAGCGAGAACAAAGAACAGAGAACAAAGAACGGAGGAGCGAAGAGCGAAGAGCGAGAACAAAGAACAAAGAACGAAGAACGAAGAACGAAGAACGAAGAACCGAGAATTGAGGAGCGAGGAGCGACCGGTTCTCCGGCTCCGACAGTTCTTTGTTCTCTGTTCTCTGTTCTTTGTTCTCTGTTCTTTGTTCTCTGTTCGCCTAGTGGTCGTCTGTTACATATAGCGGTCGAGCAGGGAGGCGCGGCGCTGCCAGGTTTCGGCGGCGGCGGTGTTGCCAGCGGCGAGCGCTTGGTCGCGCTGGCGGACGAACAGCGATGGCACCTGGCCTGCCGCGCGCCAGGCTGCAATCATGCGCGCCTCCGGGTCGAGCGGCGCGTAGGCCGCTGTGTCTGGTGTGACGAGTGTGAGGTCGCCCCAGGCGAACCAGTCGTCGGTGAGGTCGCCGGTGGGGCCAGCGCCGCTTGCAATCGTCAGCGTGATTGTTTCGCCAGCCCAGCGCGTGAGGTCGGCATGGGCGCTGGTCCAGCCGCTGCGAGCTGCCGCTGCGTCGAGCGTCAGTGTGGCGGCCTCGGTTTCAGCGGCTGCGTCGCGCACCAGCACACGGAAGCTACCGCCATCGCTTTGCCAGTCGCGGCTCACCGGGTCGAGGCCGATCGCGAAGCGCAGCACCGGTGTTGCAGCGGGAACGATCAGCGTGGCGCTCAGGTTGGCTGGCGGGTGCAGGAAAATGGCGTCGTAGCCGCGTGTGGCGGCGGCGGGTTCGCGGCTATCGGGCAGCTCGTAGCGCACGCGCCCGGTGTAGCAACTGGCTGCGCCGGTCGCGTTGCAGAACTGCGAGCGCACCAGCTGGCCGGGGGCGCTGAGCTGTCCTGCGGCGATCTGGTCGATCAGCGGCGTGGTGGCGTCGCCGCTGATCGCCAGCAGCATCTGCTCGTAGGCTAGCGCGGCCTCCCACGCGATCAGCGGTTCGCGCGGGCTGCGCGTATGCGCCTGCTCCAGCTCGGCGGCGGCGCGCGGCCAATCGGCGCGGGCCAGATAGATCTGCCCGGCTAGGCGGTAGGCCTGGCTGTGGTCTGGCCGCCAGCGCTTGGCTGCGGCCAGGTGACCAAGTGCTGTCTCGATCGCGGCTGCGTCGGCAACGCTGGGCAGGCTGTCGGAGCGGCGTGGGCTGGGCCAGGTCAGCGCCTGATCGGCCAGCGCACCGGCCCGCTGGGTGTGGTAGGCCCACAGCAGTGTTGGCCACAGGAACACCCCAGTTAGGCCCAGAATCGCGGCGATCGCAGCTATCGTGGCCCACTTGCGGCGGGCAGCAGGTTTGGTTTTGGGTGTTTGCCGCATTACAATCCACTACACGCATAAATGATTAGCGTGCCTTCATAGCCTGAATTGGTTAGTTGGTGGCGCTCGGCGCAGTGCTGCTGGAAATCGGGCAGGGCTGCCAGCTGTGGCGGGGCTGGGGCACGCAGCACCAGGAAATCGGGCTGGTAGCGGGTGAAGGCCCAGGCGGTCAGATCGCCATAATCGCTGGCGGGGCCGATCTCTTGTGCGATATCGGGCTGGATGAGGCCAGCGAAATCGACGATTGGGCGCTGGGCGTAGAAGCCAATCACGCCGACCTCCAGCGTGCCGACTGTGGCCTCGGCGGGCGTGTTGGCGCGCAGCCAGGCCCCAGCGGCCTGGTAGATCGCCAGGCGGCTGTCGATTCTGGCGACCTGCCCCGGCAGCGCTGCGAGCAGGGGCCAAGCCAGCAGGGCTGTCCCAGCGATCGCGCCCGCCCAGGCGAGCGGGCGCGACCTGATCAGGGCAACCAGCGCCTGGATGGCGAGGCCAAGCAGGGCAAACAGAACTGGTGCGAGCGGGCCATAGTACCAAAAATAGCGCGTCACTCCCAGCGCGCTGTAGGCTGCCGCGTAGATGACGCCCCAGGCTACCAGCGGCAGCCAACCGCGCCGCCAGCCCAGCGCGTAGATCAGCCCGGCGAGCGCGGCTAACAGCTGGAGCTGGAGCAGGGGCTGCGCCCAGTAGGCCTGAGCGAGATCGAGCAGGCCTTGAGCAAAACTATCGCTGATCAGCATGCTGCCCTGGCGCTGTTTGGCGGCCAGCGTGGCGGGCAGCGGTGAGCCGAAGTAGGCCCAGGCGAACAGGTGCCAGGCGGCGACAATCGCGGTGTAGAGCGCTAGACCGGTTAACCACGAAGACGCGAAGGCGCGAAGGTTCGGAAGGGAAGTAGCCCGGTCTTTTTTCCACGAAGGCGCGAAGGCGCGAAGGTTTGGAAAGATGTGGGAGCTTTGTGTCTTCGTGTCTTCGTGGCCATTTTGAAAAATTTGAAGGAAGGCTGCCAAGCCGATCACGCCTGCTGCCAGGATGCCGTCGGCGCGGGTCAGGGTGGCCAAGGCCAGCAGCAGCGCTGTGGTGAGCGGCCGGTTGCGCGCATAGGCGAGGAACGACCCGAGGATGAGCGTGCAGTACAGCGCGGTTTCCGCGCCGAGGGTCGGCAGCAGCAGCGGGGTTAGTGGGTAGAGCAGCATGGCCACCAGCCCGGCCAGCGGCGTGTGGAGCTGGCAGCCAAGCAGGAATAGCAGTAGGCCACCTGCTGCCAGCGCGGCGCTGCTGATTGCCATGCTTGTGAGCGGCAGATCGAGGCCAAGTAGGCGCGGCACGACGAGCAGCAGGGTGTATAGCGGCGTTGTGGTGCTCAGCACGCGCTCGCCGGGGTTGTAGACGAAGCCCAGGCCACGGGCCAGGTTTTCGCTGTAGCGGTAGGTGGTAAACGGGTCGTCAAAGCCATGGGCATGGAACAGCGCGAAGATCAGCGCGGCCACAGCGGCGCTCCAGGTCAGCGCGGCGAGCAGGCGGGGCCTGGTTGTGAGTGAGGATGACATGGTGTCTCGCGGGCTAGAAAACCGCAGGCTAGAAGCCTGCGGCTGCTATGCAAAACGCGCTGAAGCGCGTTGATGCGGTGAATGCACTGTAGCGGCGAGCACGAGACTCGCCGCTACGGTTGGCCGGCGTTCCAGATCGCGTTGAGCGCTGCTGCGTTGTACGCGAGCATGGCGATCAGCAGCAGGCCGAGCGCTGCCCCACGAGCACGGCGCGGCACCAGCAGCCACGGCCCGCCGACCAGCGCTAGGATCGTGGCCACAATTGCTGGAAAGGTGTAGCGCGCCATTGGCCAGGCGTCGAGGCCGACCAGCAGCGGCAGCGGGCGCAGGATGAGATTAGCCCAGGCCAGCGTGGCGGCTAGTGCCAGCAGCAGCAGTGCGAATGGTAGCGTGCGCTCAGTCTGCCGGAAGCTGCGCACCAGGCCAATGACGGCGCTGAACACAAGCAGGCCGAACACGAGCCGTGCGCCATCACGCCAGATCGGGTTGCCGAGCCGCACATCGCCCTTGCCCAGAAAGCTGGTGAAGCTGTCGACTGAGACTGGCACGATCAGGCTGAACATTTGCGGTCCAACGCGCTGCCAGTCGAGCAGCGCGGCGAAAATCTGCGAGGGCGAGCGGTGGATGAACGCGAACAACTGATGCTCGACCCAGGGCTGGAGCCGCAGCCAGCTCGATTCTACTGCAGCATTGCGCAGCAGGTTGGTGAACGGGCGCTGGCCCCAACTGCCGCCGGTGGCCGCGCTGTCGGCGAACTGGGGTGGCGTAACTATCGGAAATGCACCGTCGGCTAGCACCGCGCCATCGATATACACTCGCTGTTCGGTTGCACCTGCGGGCAGCCCAGCATAGACGACATACGAGGCCGATAGTAGCTGCGCAGGCAGCTCGGCCTGCCAGGCGTGGAACGTTGGCGTAGTGGTCAGTGTCAGTTGCTGCGGGCTGTCGCTGGGCTGGCGGGCGGCGGCCGAGGTGATGCGCAAGCCAACCTGGGCTTGTCCGGGCTGATCCGACCAGAACCAGCCACCAAACGTGACAGTGCCCCCGCTCATGGCTGGTATCGCTTCTGGCAACAGCGGGTTGCTCAATTGGCGCAGCGGCGAATCAGCGCTGGCCTGGAGCAGGAGCGCACCGGTGCCGTGGGGGGCCAGCGCGCTTTGTACCAGTGTGCCCTCAGGTTGCGCCTCGCCAGATGACCAGCGGTACCAGGCCGCCGCATCGCCGGTGGTAATCAGCAGCAGCGCGGCGATCGCCGTGATGATTAGGCCGCCAAGCGCCAGGCGGCGCAGCTGCACCCGGCGGGCGTGGGCCAACCATGCCAGTGCCAGCGCCACCGGCAGCAGCGCCAGCATGATCACGGTGGTGTTTTTCGTCCACAGGCCGAGTGCCGCCGCGCCCGCAGTCCACAGCACACGCTGCCAGCCCCAGCCACGCCGGATCAGTCGGACGGCACCCCATAGAAACAGTGAGCCGACCAGCGCTGCCGTGGTGTCGTTGGACACGGCGGTCATCACATCGGCGAAGGACGGCCACAGCGCCATGATCAACGGCACCGCCCAGCGCAGCGGGTGCTGGGCCGGCAGCAGATCGCGCATCAGGCCGAAGCAGACGGCGACTGTCAGCACAAAGAGCAGCAGCGAGACGCCGCGTGCGACATACAGCTGGGTGTAGATATCGAGGTGATTGATCAGGCCAACCGGCAGCGCGGCCAGAGCGTAGTAGAGTGGTGGGTGGCCAAGCTGGGTGATGCCAAGCCAAACCTCGCCATCGTCGCTGAGTAGCGCGGCGGGCGGGCTGTTGCGAAAGAAATTAGTGGCAAACAGCGTATTGAGTATCTCACGACGCAAGGCTGGATCGTGCGTGCCTTCCTCAGGCAGCGCACCATAGTCGGCAATCAGGCGCACATATTCCAGGTGGCCTGGCTCGTCATAATGCTGCCAGGGTGGGGCGATCACAAGGTAAAGCAGGCCTTGTACCAGAGCGACGCTGAGAATCAGCGCTAGCAGCACGCGCTCGCTGGGGATACGGGCGAGCAGCAGCCGATCACGTTGAGCGGGCACAGCAGCCAAGGGTTGGGCACGGCGGGCCACTAATAGGCCCCTTCGCCTCGGAGGACGACAAAGATCGTGCGCAACAGAATCTTGATATCGAGCATCAGCGAGTAATTCTGGATGTAGTAGAGATCGTCGGCGGTGCAAAGGTGTTGGTGGGCAAAGCCGCGCCGGTTGATCTGCCACCAGCCGGTCATGCCCTGGGGCACCGTGAAGCGGCTCCACTGCCATGGTTCGTATTCTTCGCGCACGATGATCGGCAGCTCGGGGCGCGGGCCAACTAAGCTCATATCGCCCTTGAGCACATTCAGCAGTTGTGGTAGCTCGTCCAGGCTGGTACGGCGCAGCCAGCGCCCGATTCTGGTCACACGCGGGTCGCCGGGCTGCTTGAACTCCAGCTTGCCATCGGGGCGGCGCAGTGAGACCGTGTTAAACAGTAAGTCGGCATCTTTGACCATAGTGCGAAATTTGTACATCTTGAAGGTCGTGCCGTGTTCGCCAATCCGGTCGGATCGGTACAGCGCCGGGCCAGTCGAGGTGCGCCGGATGATCAGCGCTGCCACGAGCAGCAACGGCGAGAGCAGCAGCAGCAGCATGCCGCTGACGAGAATATCGAACAGCCGTTTGGCTACGCGTTGCTCCTCGCTAATCGCCGGCACGCGCAGGCCGACCACCGGCAGTCCTTCAAGGTATTCGACGCTGGCGCTCATGACCGCGAAGTCGAGAAAATCCGGCACGAGCCGAATGTGAACTGGCGTGCTTTGCAGTTGGCGCACGAGCCTCACCGCATCGGGGTGCTCGTCGAGCGAAAGTGCGATCACGATCTCGTCGATCGCGCTGGTGTTGATCTGATCGAGTGCGCCGTCGAGCGTGCCGACTACTGGCGCACCCTCGATCTCCGTCCCAACAATGCGCGGGTCGCTGGCGAGCATACCGACCACCGGCGAGCGGCCCGACCATTGGCGGCTGAGGGCGCGTACCAGTCCAGCAGCGCTTGCGCCGGTTCCAGCAATCAGAACGCGGCGCTGGGCGCTGGGCTGTTGGGCCTGGCGGCGAATCAGCAGGCGCATGACCACAAAAAAGGCCAGCAGGGCCAGCAGATCGAGCACAACGAAATAGATGAAATACAGCCGTGAGACATCGCGGAACGAAAGGTACATGATGCCGGCGAAGGTCAGCGCGGCCAGCGCCACAGCGGTTACTATCTGCCAAAGGCCATCGATCAGTGCGCCGGTGCGAAACAGGCGTGGGGCGGCAAAGATGACCAGAAAGAACAGCCAGATCACGCCGACAAGACCGAACAGCGCTGGCGGGATGTAGTCCGCGCCGGGTTCCAGGATGCGGCCAAGTGGCAACGCTTTGCGCAGCGTCATGGCCAGCAGCAGCATCAGTTCGGTCAGGCCAACACTGCCAAGCAGCACAAGCAGATCAACATGGGTTTGCCGCTGCTGTTTCATCGTATGCTCATCTGATAGTGCGCTGACCGCCAGCGTGGGCGATCGGCGTGTGCTGTGGTCACTTGGTCGTAGAGCGCTGCGGTCTCGCAGGCCATGCGGGCTGCGTCCCAGCGCTCGGCAGCGATTCGGCGGGCAGCGCGGGCGAGCGCCTCGCGCCGGTCGCGCCGCTGTACTAGCATGAACGAGGTGCGCGCCAGCGCTTGAGCATCGCCCGGCGGCACCAGCAGTCCGGCACCGCTCTTCAGCAGGTCGCGCGTGCCGACAACATCGGTTGCGATCACGGGCACGCCCAGCAGCATCGCTTCGATTGGTGCAGTTGGAAGGCCTTCATAGTTGGAGGTCAGCCAGAATAGATCGAGCGCGCCCATCAGCGCGGCGACATCCTCGCGGTGGCCGAGAAAGCGCACGGCATGGCCAATGCCGCGCGCTGCTGCCCACTGCTCGGCCTGGGCTTGCAATTCGCCACCACCACACCAGACGAACCGCGCCGTTGGCAGGTCGCGCAGCAGCGCAGCGGCGGCCTCGACGAACAGCCGGGGGTTCTTCTGCGCGGCGCAGCGTGCGACCGTGCCGATCAATGCGGCATCGCTTGATTGGCCAAGGGCAGCACGCATGGCAACTCGGTCGTAGCTGGCTGGCAGTTGCGGCGCGACGATGCCATTTTCGATGCAGCTGATCTGTTCCGGCCTGGCGATGTGATGCGCCAGCATCAGCGCGTGCTCGCCGGGTGAAACGGCGATGATACGATCGCCGAGGCGGGCGGCCAATTGCTCCAGCAGCAGAAAGAAGACGCGCTTGGCTGGGTTTTGGATGCCAAGGAAATGCAGGCTGTGCGGCGTGTACACGCTTGGCACACCGGCGGCGCGGGCGGCAACGCGACCAAGCACGCCGGCCTTCGAGCTGTGGGCATGGACGAGATCGATCTGCTCGGCATGGATAAGCTGCACGAGTTGGCGCAATGCGTGTATATCGGTGGCGGGACTGATCGCGCGAAGCATGGGAACGGCGTGAACGGGCACGGCGGCACGCTGGAGATCGGCCACAAACAACGAATCGCCGAAGGCCTGGGCGCGCACGGGCGGGCAGGCGACGGCAAGCGTGTATCTTCGTCGATCTATCGTGCTGGCGAGGGTCTGGACGTGGCGGCGGACGCCAGCGGTGGTTGCTTCGACAACCTGTAGTACACGCATATCTTTCGCGCCAGGTAAAAACCCTGCGGCGCGCTCGCTGCTCCTTTCGCAAAGCCCTGACATTATAGCACAGGTCTTCAGGACTGTTATGTTTTTGCAATCAATCCCGTTGCAGCAGCGTGGCACAATAGCGTTATGATGAACATACGACTTTTAGTGCCTTTTTGAATAGGGTTTGACAGGACACAATGCCGCACAAACATCCTCTCGTCTTCATGTTATTGGCCCTCGTGGTTCTTTTGAACGCCCTACCAGCCGCTGCGCACCAGCAGGCAGCAGCGAGTTCGGCAGGGCAGCGCTTGTTTCTGCCCATGGTTGGCACAGTGCCTGGCCCAAACCCATTTGGCATCGATTTTTCGATTTATAGTGGTGAGGAAGAGCTACAGTATGGTGTTGATGCGCGGCCCAAGTGGGCGCGAGCCGGTGATGTGGTTTGGTCGCAGATCGAGGCTGAACGCGGCAGCTATGACTGGGCGCAGCTTGATTTGGTGGATGCCAACATCCGGCGGCTACGGGCTGCCGGGGTCGAGCCAATGCTGATCATCCAGCAGACGCCAGTTTGGGCGCAATCGGTGCCGGGGCGGCTGTGTAGCCCGCCCAAGCCCGAGTATCTTGACGACATGGCCCGCTTCATCGAGTCGCTGGTGACGCGCTATTCCAGCAACGAGCTGTATGTCAAATACTGGGAGTTCTGGAATGAGCCGGACTTCTCACCAGCCAATGTGCAGGACAGTATGGGCATTGGCTGCTGGGGCGATATGCGCAAGCCCGATAATGGCGGCCAGTACTATGGCGAGGCGCTCAAGCGCGCGTATGCTGCCGTCAAGGCAGCCAACCCGAGCGCGCTGGTGTTCGGCGGCGCGCTCTCCTCATTCGGCGTCAACGACCCGCGCAACGACAACTTTGTGCGTGGGATGTTGACCACCGCGCCCAACGCATTCGATGCGTTTAGCTTTCATGCCTATGGCGAGTATGGCTATGGCGACCTGCTACGCGGCAAGACGCTCAGTTACCGGCGCATTCTCGACGAATTTGGGCTACAGAAGCGGCCCATGATCGCGACTGAGGTGGCGGCAACCTGTGTGTCATCGGATGTGTCGGGGTGCAAGCCTGACTATGCAACTTGGGTTTCACGGCAGGCCAACTACGCCGCGCGCATTTACGCCGTGGCCAACGCGCTCGATCTCATGGGCGCGTTCTGGTACACCTTTAGCTCGGAGAACCCTGGTTATCGCTTCAGCCACCTGCTGGAACGGCAGGACGGCAAGATCGTGCCGCGCCCCGCTTACTATGCGTTTCGCAACTCGGCGCAACTGCTGGCGGGTGCGCAGTATATCGGGCCACCCCTCCAGGATGCGACCGCCGACGACAAGGAGCGCGTGCAGACGCTGATCTTCCGCAAGGCCACCAGCACACTGTATGTGATGTGGGTGCCAAATATCGAGTTCTCGAGGACAATTACGACACTGAAAGTATCGCCTGGTGCGAAAATCTACTGCACCCAAAAGCTGGAGCTGCCCTACCTGAACACCTATGATTGTAGCGACACTCGCAAGATTGGTGTGATCGACGTGGTGGTCAACTCGCTGCCGCAGTATGTGGAGGTATTCGATTAATTGGTTGCCGCAACACGCCGGGACTAGCCCCGCGCCTACGCCTTTCCATCCCCGCGCCAGGATTGCGACCATGCCACGGCGCGGCGGATGCCCTCGTCGAGCGGCACCTGCGGCGCGTAGTCGAGCAACTCCTGGGCTTTGCTGATGTCGGCGACATAGTGTGTGACCTCGCCCACACGCTTGGTCGGCTCGACGGTGATCTGCGGCGGCACGCCCAGCGCTGCGGCGATGTGCTCGGCCATACGCACCAGCGTATTGCCCTGCCCGTAGGCCAGGTTGATGGCTTGATTCTCGACCTTGCCGGCCAGCAGTCGCTCGGCCCCGGCCACAATTCCACGCACACAGTCGTCCACATAGGTGAAATCTAGCGTCTTCTCGCTGCCAAATACCGTCACCGGCTCGCCGCGCGCCATCGAGCGGATGAACAGTGGGATGACGCGCTCCATCCGCTCGATGTCGTTGTCGTAGCGGCCATACACATTCGAAAAGCGGAACACTAGATAGCGCAGCCCATAGCAGCGGGCGTAGGCATAGACCAGCGCTTCGCCGGCGATTTTGGAAGCCGAGTAGGGGCTTTCGGTGTAGGCGAAATCGGCCTGCTGCTCCTCGGTGATGTAGCGGTGAATGTCGCCATATACCTCGCGCGAGGACGAGAAGATCAACGGCAGGCGGTTGTGTCGGCAATACTCCAGTACATTGAAGGTCAGCGTGATATTCTCCATCGCCCGGTGCGGCAGCTGCACCAGTTCGTGGACTTTGGCATTGGCGGCCAGGTGAATCACGATCTCGACCGGCGGGTAGGGCACGCTGCCGATGCCGCCGGTGAAATCGCGGTAGGGCGCAGAAAGGTCTTGCAGCAGCGTCGGTATGCGGCTCGTCCAGCTGTTGATGCGCTTATCGACGCCGAAGACGGTGTGGCCCTGGTCGAGCAGGCGCAGCGCCAAGTTGGTGCCGATCTGGCCGCTCGATCCGGTGATGAGTACGTTCATAGGGAAATCTTTCTGGCGTCCTAGCCGATTAACCACGAAGGCACGAAGACGCGAAGCTTTTACATGCATCAAACTCTTTGTGCCTTCGCGTCTTCGTGGTTAGTCGGGCGGGTTCTATGTCGTGCGGCTCAGGCCGAGCGCGCGGGCCAGGGCGCGGGCGTGCTGTTGGGCATGCGGGCCGAGCGCTTTGAATGCGGGGCGGGCCAGCGCCTTGGGCAGTTCGCGCGGGGCGTGGCGGGCGATCAGCACCAAGTACTGGCTGTACCACAGTGTGCGGCTCCACAGCCGCTGTTGCTCCCAGCCGCGCAGTACCGCGCTTGCCCATATGCGGAAGCCCGCAGCGTACAGCGCTTGGTGGTCGTCGATCAGGTGCGCCCGAAAGCGCAGATCGTTGGGCGTGGCCTGGGTGAGAGCGCTCGATGTGCTGCGGCGGTACCAGACTAGCTCTTGCGGTACCAACCTGCCCCGGTAGCCGCGCTCGATCAGGCGCAACCAGAAATCCCAATCCTCATAGCCCTGGCGGGCGCGCTGCTCCAGAAAGCCGTCGGCCTCGGCCCAGGCGCTGCGGCGAAACAGCACCGCCATGACCATGCGGCAGTCGTAGCGCATGCGCTCGCGGCTTGGCTCGCCGCCCGACCAGGTTGTTGCTTCTGCGCCAAAAAAACGTACATTGGTGGTCACAAAGCCCAGCTGTGGGTCGCTTTCAAGCGCGGCCAGGGTGCGCTCAAGAAACGGCGCAGCGATCAGGTCGTCGGCGTCGAGCGTTAGGATGAAGGGCGCAGCGCTGGCGGCGATGCCCGCATTGCGGCTGGCCCCTTGGCCACGGTTAGCCTGGCTGATCAGCCTGATTGGCCGCCCCGCGAAGCGCGCGATCAACTGGGTGGCGACCTGTTGGGTGTGGTCGGTGCTGCCATCATCGACAATAATAAGTTCCCAATCGTGGTAGGTTTGCCCAACCACACTCGCGACCGCGCCGGCTAAAAAGTGGGCGTGGTTATGGCACGGAATAACGACGGCGATGTTCACTTGCGCCTCACTTGCTGCATAAGCGTGCGGCGCAGCGCGTACACGCCACGATCCCAGCGTTCCAGCAGCATACGCAGCGTGGCGAGCGCCCCAGCGCTGCGCTTGATTGGCGACTGGCGCAAGCGCAGCGCCAGCCTGACTGGTGTGAAGCCGCGTAGCCGCGTTTCGAGTTGGTAGTGCTCGATCGCGAGCGCGGCGGCGGCGTGGCCCTGCCCCGGCGCCACTGGCGGGCGCGGTGTTGTCTGGGCCAGCTGGTCGGCTTCAGCAAACAGCGCCTGCATGCGGCCGAGCATGGCCTGCTGGGTGAAGTGGGCCAGAATGCGCGCCCGCCCCGCTTGGGCCATCGCCATTCGTTGAGCAGGGTCGCGCAGCAGCTGGGCCAGCGCATCGATATACTGCGCGGTTTCGTTTGGCGCGGGCGGGATGAGCACGCCACACTCAGGCGTCACCAGTTCGCGCTGGCCGCCCACATCGGCGGCAATCGGCACCACCTGCATGGCCAGCGCCTCGTACAGCGCTATCGCCAGTCCCTCCTGCGCCGAGGGCAGCAGCAGCAGATCGGCGGCGCACAGCAGTTCGCGTACCCGCCTGGAGCTGACTGCGCCCAGCAGCCGCAGTGTTGCTTCCAGCCGATGCTTGCGCACAAAGCGTTCCAGCCAGCGGCGATCCTCGCCATCGCCTGCTACCAGGCACACGAACTGCTCG
>JACMIM010000188.1 GCA_014381165.1 Roseiflexaceae bacterium | reverse complement strand
GCTGCTGCCCGCTGTGTCGCTGGGTGCGTGGGAGACCTTCGGCGGCTACCGTGGTGCCGATGTGGCCCGCGCCTGCCTGCATCGCGCCTTCGATCTGGGCATCACCCACTTCGATCTTGCCAACAACTATGGCACACCTCCCGGCAATGCCGAGGTGGTCTGCGGCGAGATTATCAGGGGCATGCCACGCGACGAACTGATCATCTCGTCGAAAGCTGGCTACACCATGTGGCCAGGGCCGTATGGCGATTGGGGCAGCCGCAAGTACATGATCGCCTCGTGCGATCAGTCGTTGCGGCGCATGGGGCTGGACTACTTCGACATTTTCTACTCGCACCGCCCCGACCCGCAGACGCCGATCGCCGAAACGATTGGCGCGCTCAAAACACTGGTCGATCATGGCAAGGCGCTCTACATTGGGCTTTCGAACTACAATGGCGCGCAGTTCGCCGAGGCGTTGCGCGAAGCCGACCGGATCGGCCTGCCCATCACCATCCATCAGCCCTATTACAATATGCTGGGGCGCGTGGTCGAAACCGACTTGCTGCCGCACACCGAAAAGGCCGGCGTGGGTGTCATCCCGTTTTCGCCACTGGCCTCGGGGTTGCTGTCCGACAAATATCTGGGCGAGAGCATCCCGGCGCAAAGCCGCGCCGCCGAGCGCTGGGGCGCGGCGTGGGTCGAGCGGAATCTGAGCGACCAGCGCCGCGTCGCGCTCCAGGCCCTGAACGAATTAGCCGAGGCGCGTGGCCAAACCCTGGCGCAGTTGGCGCTGGCCTGGTTGCTGCGCCTGCCCACGATCACCTCGGTGCTGATCGGCGCGTCCAGCGTGCAGCAGATCGAGGAGAACGTGGCTGCGCTGGCCAACTTAGCGTTTAGCGAGGACGAGTTGGCGCAGATCGACGCACTGGCACCACAGAATACCGTCAAATAACAGGAGAAACGCGGTCATGTGCCACTCCGCTGCCCGCCCGGCGTGTACACGCGCGGGCTACCGTTACGAAGCCCACCTGCGCGGGCTGACAACAAGCTGGTAGCCTGCGCAGGCGGGCTTCGTAGACTTAGCCAGCGGCTTCAGCCGCGCGGCGCGTGTTGTCGCCGCGTTTCTCCTGCAAATAAATAAACTAATCGGGGATATTTTTGGGAGTCGGCGTCCCAACCCCACTTTGCGCTTTCGCACGTCCACAGGAGACATCGAGTGTATCTTGCAAATCATAACCCCGCACGCGCCGTTGCCCCGCTGGACGAATTGGAGCTGCGCGACACGCCGGGTGGGCGTATCATCATCAGCGATGGTGCGCGGCGCGTGTATCTGCGCTCGGTGGCCAGCAGCAGCCTGCGCTTCACTGTCGGCGGCGCGGCAGGGCGGCACACCATCCTAAATATCACCGAGGATAACCGGCTGATCGAGCGGGTGTATTTCCAAGTCGAAGCCGTTACTCGTATCGACGACGAAGGTGGCGAGTTTGCCGAGCTGCTCGACACGGCTTACCTAACCATGATCGGCGACGCCGAGATGGGCCAGGTGCGCTGGAACGGCCGCGTGTACCATTTCTTTGTGCGTTGGCTACGCGATCACGTTCACACACTCAAGGGCATGAAGTACTTCCACTCGCGCTTGCGCGACGGCATCGACCTGTTCCGCGAAAGCCAGCGCGCCGACGGTATGATTTGGGATAATGTTTACCCGCGCGAACCCACCCGCCACTGGGACGATCGCTTCAGCGCGGGCGATTTCATCCAAGTTTCCGAGGATGGCACGGTTGAGTTCAAGCGCATCCCGGTCGAAGCCGATGTCGAGTACTTGTTTGTCGAGGGCCTGTACTTCACCTGGAAGGCCACCGGCGACGACCTGTGGATGCAGCATTCGCTCGACGCGGCGGTGCGTGCGCTGGACTACTGCGTAACCAGCCCGCTGCGTTGGTCGGCCGCCCACGGCTTGATCAAACGCGGCTACACGATCGACACCTGGGACTTCCAGGCCGAGGATGATGCGACGGTGAGCGGCGACCCGATGCGGATCGACGCCGAAAAAACCCGCTTCGGCATTATGTTTGGCGATAATACCGGCTACATTGCCGCCTGCCGCAGCCTGGCCGAGATGCTGGAGCTGGCCGAGCGGGGCGGCGAGGCCGAACGCTTCCGGCAGCGCGCCGGCGAGATGCAGTCCCGGCTGAATGAAGTCAGCTGGGATGGCCAATTCTTTATTCACCATGTTCCCGAGCAGTACGGCCTTGTCCGCGACCTGGGTGTGGACGAGGACGCGCAACTGTCGCTTTCCAATGCGTATTCGCTCAACCGGGGCATTGGCCAGGAGCAGGCCGCCGCGATCATCCGGGCCTATCAGGCGCTGCGTAACCAGCTGCCCGAAGGCGCGCCTGGCGAGTGGTACACGATCTACCCGCCCTTTGAGCGTGGCTACGGCGGCCACAACAGCACATGGCAGTACATGAATGGCGGCGTCACACCGATTGTGGCGGGCGAATTAGCCCGTGGTGCGCTGGCGCATGGCTTTGAGCGCTATGGCGTAGATGTGTTGCGCCGGGTGGCCGCCCTGGCCAATGCCAACGGCGGACGTATCGACGCGGTCTATACTGGCGCATATCCAGCGTCGCCCGCCACTCGCTTCAGCCCGCTCGACATCAGCGCCCGCGCCAACATCGACACCAAAGGCGAGGGCGCTGAGGGTGTGCCCGGCTGGACTGGCGAGGGCGAGAATGACCTGCACGAGCTGCCAGGCGGCGACCAGACCTTCGCCGGTGTGCCATTCAGCCTGCCCGACCCGGCCACAAACGGGCGACGGGCGGCGCTTGGGCTGCGCCGTGCCCCTGGCTATGCCGCAGAAATTACCCTTGAAATCGGCGCGACCGCCGCCGCCGTTTACCTGCTGCACACTGTTTCGGCAACCAAAGCCGGCGGCGTAGGTGGCACAATCACGCTGCACTACGCCGACGGTGCGACACACACTGAATATATTGTGCGTGGCGTGAATGTGAGCGGCTGGTGGTACCCCGAAGCCCCGCAGCAGCACGGCCCGCGCAGCATCGCGCTGGCCTGGCAGGGTAGAAATGCCAGCTGTCGCAACATCGGCCTGCTGGCTTACGGCCTGAACAACCCGCGGCCCCAGCAGCCAATCGAGCGGATCAGCCTGCGTGCAGCCGACGACGGCGCGTTCTGGGCGGTCTGTGGTATCACGCTGGCCGACCAGCCGCCTGCCTTTCCAGCTGATCCCGTTTCGTTTGGCATCCCCGACAACTGGGCGGCGGCAGCCGTCACCTACGGCCTGATCGAAGGGCTGGCCGGTGTGGTCGACGAGGCTACCGCCTTCAACAGCGCGCAAATCGCGCCGCGCTGGTTGGCCGCCGAGATCGACAGCGCCCTGGTGACGGTGGCCTACCCAGCCTCGGGTGGCTATGTGGCCTATCGCTACGAGCACGACCGCGCTGGCCGCCAGATCGTGTTGACCGTTACCGGCAGCGGCGAGCGCGTATCCTGCCGACTGCTGCTGCCAGCCTACGCCCAACATGTCACCGTGGCGGTGGGCGGCGGCGGCGAGCTGGCCAGCCACCTCAGCCTGATCGAACAATCGCGCTATGCCGAGTTCGAGCTGGCCCTGCTGGGCGCGGCAGTGGTGACGGTGGGGTATTGAAGCCATCGCGCGCCGACCCGCGTAGACGCGTGGCTGGCCCCGGCGTGCTGGCCTTGGCGTGGGGGGCTGGTTGGGATCCGCCATCATAGCTACAAGGGGTTACGACCCATGCGCACAATTATCGCCGATGATCCATTCGCCCACCGGCTGCACGCCGAGGATTGGACGCGGCGCGGCACCTGGCCCGCCCACTGGGTCGCCCCGCACGAGGCGATGCCCACACCCTGGGTGGCTGCATTTAAGCTGCCCTTTACGCTGGCGGTGGCGCGCACGCTGCGCCTGCACGTCTCGGCGGATGAGCGCTATGAGCTGTGGCTGGATGGCGCGCGGCTGGGGCGCGGCCCCGAGCGCGGCGATGGGCGGCCCTGGTTCTTCGAAACCCATGATCTCCAGCTCGACCCCGGCGAGCACACGCTGGTGGCGGTCGTTTGGGCGCTTGGCGAGCTGGCTCCACATGCGCAGCACTCGCTCCACCCCGGATTGTTACTGTGCCCGCAGGACGATGCCGACCTGGCCATGTTCGCCACTGGCAGCGCGCCCTGGCAGGTCAAGCTGCTTGGCGGCTACCGCTTCACCCACCCGCTGGCCGGCTTTGGCGTTGGCCATAATATCGAGCTAGATCTGGCCAAGCTCGATCACGGCTTTGCGCATGGTGCGGGCGTGGGCTGGTTGCCGCCGCGTGTGCTGCACCCCGGCTTCAGCGCCGCCAGCTACAATCAGGTGCTGCCACACCAGCAGCTGCTAGCCCCCGCGTTGCTGCCCGCCATGCTCGAGGAGCCGCGCCAGATCGGTGTGGTGCGCCACCTGTCTGCGCCCGCGCTCGGCGAGACCCACAGCCTGCCGCTATTCGCCGCCGATCATCTGGGCGCTGAGGCTGGCGCGTGGCAAGCCCTGCTCGACGGCGGCGCGGCGCTGGAGCTGCCCGCTAACACCCGCCGCCGCGTGATTATCGACCTTGGCGACTACTACTGCGCCTACCCCGAGCTGATTGTCAGTGGCGGCGAGGCCGGCAGCCTGCGCCTCAACTGGCAGGAAAGCTTGTTCGCCGACACCAGCTGGAACAAAGGCAACCGCAACGAAATCGAGGGCAAGCTGTTCACAACCATGTGGTGGAACCGCGATGGTATCGGCGACCGCTGGCTGCTGGGCGGTGGCCAGCGGCGGCTTTCGACGCTGTGGTGGCAGGCGGGCCGCTATCTCGAGCTGCTGGTGGAAAGCAGCAACAAGCCGCTCACGATCGAGCGAATCACCTTCCGCGAAACCCGCTACCCGCTGGAAAACGAGGCCCAGTTCGCCGCGAGCGACCCACGGCTGGCTCAGGTTGTCCCGCTCGCGGTGCGGGCGCTCCAGATGTGCGCCCACGAGACCTACATGGACTGCCCATACTTCGAGCAGCTGATGTACATTGGCGACACGCGCATCGAGTGCCTGCTGACCTACACGATCAGCGCCGACGACCGGCTGCCGCGCAAGGCCATGCGCTGCTTCGATGCCTCGCGTATGGCCAACGGCCTGACGCAATCGCGCTACCCCTCGCGCGAGCGCCAAATCATCCCGCCGTTCTCGCTGTGGTATGTGGCCATGCTGCACGATTACCTGATGTACCGGGGCGACGAGGCCTTTGTCCGCACGCTGCTGCCAGGCGCGCGCGGTGTGCTCGATCACTTCACCATGTTGCGCGGCGAAGACGGGCTGGTTCGTTCGCCAGTCGGCTGGAATTACGTCGATTGGGTGGAAACCTGGCCGGGCGGCGAGGCCCCTGGTGCCATGCCCGGCCAGGTCTGCGCGCCGATCAACTGGCAGTACATCTACAGCAGCCGCCGCCAGGCCGAGGTCGAGGCGCTATGCGGCGAGCACGAGCTGGCGGCCCGCTTTCGCCGCCTGGCCGACAGCGCGACAGCGGCGATGGTCACGAAGTTCTGGGACGAGGCGCGCGGCCTATATGCCGACGACGCAGCGCACACGATTTTCACCGAGCACAGCCAGTGCCTGGCCGTATTGAGCGGCGGTATCGCACCGGAGCAGCGCACGCTGATCGCCGCAAATCTGTTTCGGCCCGACAGCGGCCTGACCCAGCCGACCGTCTACTTCATGCATTACTTCTTTGAAACCTGCCGTGAGCTAGGCCGCATGGATATGTTTCTTGAGCGGATGCAGATCTGGTTTCGCCAGGTCGAGCTGGGTTTCAAGACTACCTACGAGAATGGCGACCCGACCACCAACCGCTCGGATTGCCACGCCTGGGGTGGGCACCCGCTGTTTCATTTCCACAGCTCACTGTTAGGCGTGCGGCCCGCCGCCCCCGGCTTCGCCGAAGTGGAGGTGCGCCCGCAGTTAGCTGGAATGACCCATGCGGCAGGGCGCATGCCGCACCCGCAGGGCGAGATCGCCTGCGACGTGTGGGCCGAGCATGGGCGGCTGCGCGGCTGCGTCACCCTGCCGGAGGGCGTGAGTGGCACCCTGTACGCCAACGGCGGCACGCTGGCGTTAGTGGGCGGGCAGAACACGTTCTAACCGGGCAACTCTTCAGCCGGGCACTTTTTACCGCGAAGAGCGCGAAGAGCGCGAAGGCCGGGACGTGTATACATTCGGTTGATTTTCGCTGCTACTTGGCCGGTTAACCGCGTCCAACGCGCTTCAGCGCGTTTTGAGGTATCAGCCGCCGGATTCATCCGGTGGCCGTGGTGGTGGCGCACAACCTTGTGCCACGCCTCCGCCCAACGGCTGACTTGACGCATGCAAACCAGCGTGGTACGCTCTTGCCACATACTTCAAGCTTTATCAAAGGAGGTACAACAATGACATGCTTCCCCCACAATACGCTCGAGCGGGCCAATGTTGCCCGGTGCGACCTAGCCCGCTCGCTTGTGGAGTGCGCTTTTTAACCAAAAGAGTGCCTTCGGATTGCGTGAACGACTGTTGAGTTAACAGCTGTTGTAGCAATGCACTGCTTCAGCGTGCCGTAACGGCGCGTTGATCTCTTTGCGCTGCTTCTACTCGTTCATCGGTTGCGAAGGGATTATTTGCGGCCATGGGTGTACACCACACCCGTGGCCCTTTGATTATACATCATCATAATTGCGGCTACGGGATTTTACGCCCGTAGTCGCTTTGTTTTGCCATTTTCAGCTACCTATTTGAGGAGAACCATTGTGAATACTCGAAGCAAGAAGTTCGTATCGTATTACAAACCATATCTAGGGCTACTTTCTGCGGATTTAGCCTGTGCATGTATCGTAGCAGCCATTACGCTGGCGCTTCCGTTATGCGCAAGATACATCACCAAGAACATTTTAGAAGGAAATGCGCCCGACGCTCTGGGCCAAATCTACGGAGTAGGGGCGATTATGCTCGTGCTGATTCTCGTGTATGCCTTGTGCAACGCATTTGTCGACTATCAAGGGCATATGATGGGCACTATGATGGAAGGCGACATGCGCAATGAACTATTCGATCATTACCAAAAACTATCATTTAGTTTCTATGATGATCAAAAGACTGGCCAGTTGATGAACCATATTACCAACGATACCTTTGCGCTGGGCGAATTGTATCACCACGGGCCTGAAGATATCGTCATTACATTCCTGAAGTTCTTTGGCACCTTCATTATTCTAATGACGATCAATGTTCAACTCACGCTGGTCGTCTTTCTGTTCTTGCCCTTTATGGCTATGTATGCGTTCTATTTTAACCGAAAAGTAAATATAGCTCTGAGAAAAAGTAAGGACAGAATCGGCGATATCAACGCCCAAGTTGAAGATTCATTGGCAGGTATCAGAGTCGTTAAGTCATTTATCAACGAGGATATAGAAAAGCGGAAATTCGCCCGCGAGAATAGCTTCTTTGTTGATAGTATGAGAGCGGCCCATAAGATTGAGGCCTACTTGCATAATGGGATAGTTGCATTCACGCAGATTCTTACTGTTGTTGTGGTCGTCTTCGGCGGAGTTAACATGGTCAATGGCTCTTTAGATTTGGCTGATTTGCTGGTCTATCTGTTATATGTTGGTATCCTTGTGGAACCCATTCGAACCGCACTGAACTTCGCACGGTTGTATCAGGAAGGCATCACCGGGTTCGATCGGTTTATGGAAGTTCTCGCGGTGCAGCCAGATATTCAAGATTCGACCAGCGCGATTGACCTCGCCCATGTTCACGGGCGTGTGGAATTCAAAGACGTAAGCTTCAAGTATAAAGAAGACCAGGCGTATGTCTTGAAGAATGTATCGTTGGATATACAAGCAGGCGACTACATTGCATTAGTTGGAGCCTCGGGCGTTGGTAAAACCACACTCTGCTCGTTGATTCCTCGCTTCTATGATGTGAACAAGGGGCAGATACTGCTCGATGGAAGCGACATTCGAGATGTTACCATGCGTTCGCTGCGAAATAACATTGGCATTGTTCAGCAAGACGTGTATTTGTTCGCTGGAACAGTTTTAGACAATATTCGCTATGGTAAACTTGATGCAAGCGTGGAAGAAATTATTGCGGCAGCCAAAAAGGCCAATGCTCATGAGTTTATCATGGCGTTAGCAGATGGATACAACACGGATATTGGTCAACGCGGCGTAAAATTATCCGGCGGGCAAAAGCAAAGATTGAGTATTGCCCGCGTGTTCTTGAAGAATCCACCAATCATCATTTTTGATGAAGCGACGAGTGCGCTAGACAATGCCAGTGAACGAGCCGTTCAAATCTCGTTGGAGGCGCTCGCGCACAATCGCACAACACTTGTGATTGCCCATCGGTTATCAACCGTCAAAAATGCACGAAGAATTGTTGTGTTATCAAGGAACGGTGTTGATGAACAAGGCACGCACGAAGAGTTACTTGCCTTGAATGGTGCCTATGCGAATGTATACAACATGCAATTAAGCATCTAACAGCGCCCGCCAGCGCGCATACGCCGTATCCCACGCGGCGCGGTCGTTGGGCGGGTAGTGCGCCTGCGGGAACGACGCGCCGATCGCGGCGCGCGCTGCGGCCAAATTTGGCAGCATGCCAGCGCTGATCACCTGTACCGCCAGGTTGCCCAGTGCGGTTGCCTCGACCGGCCCGGCCACGACTGGGCGGGCGCAGGCGTTGGCGGTCATCTGGCAGAGCAGCGCGTTCTGGCTGCCGCCGCCGACTACCCGCACCAGCTCGATTGTACGGCCTGCGGCTGCCTCCAGCCCCGCAATCACCCAGCGGTAGCGCAGTGCCAGGCTTTCCAGGCAGCAGCGAATCAGCGCGCCCTCGCTCGCGGCTGCGGGCTGGCCACTGCGCACAAGCAGCGCGCCGATCGCGGCGGGCATGTCGCTTGGGTTGAGCAGTTCGGGCGCGTCGGGGTCGATCAGGCCCACAAACGGCGGCGCGGCAGCCGCAACGGCCAGCAGTTCGTCCCAGCTGAATTGGCGACCCTGGCGTGCCCAGGTGCGCTGGCACTCCTGCAACAGCCACATGCCGCCGACATTCTTCAGCAGCCGGATGCTGCCATACACGCCGCCCTCGTTGGTCAGGTTCAGCGCCAGTGCCGCCGCACTTGTGATCGGCTCTGGCACCTCCAGGCCGACCAAACTCCAAGTGCCGCTGCTGATATAGCAACTGTGCTCATCCAACCCCGGCACGCCGGCCACCGCGCTGGCGGTATCGTGGGTGCCCGGCGCAACAACCAGCGGCACATCAGGCAGGCCAAGCTCCACGCACAGCTCCGGCAGCAGCGGGCCAAGCAGACTGCCTGCGGGCAGTAGCTCCGGCAGCAGATCGGCGGGCAGGTGTACACGCTCAAGTAGTTCGGTGTCCCACTGGCGGGTGTGGCAGTTCAGCAGTTCGGTGGTCGAGGCGTTGGTGTATTCACTAGCTTTGCGGCCGGTTAGCCAGTAGCCAAGCAGGTCGGGGATCAGCAGCAGTGTTTCGGCGGCACGCAGCTGTGGGTCGCCAGCGCGGGCCTGGCTGGCGAGCTGGTAGAGCGTGTTGAAGGGTAGCAGTTGCAGGCCGGTGCGTCGGTAGCGCGCGGCGCGCGTGACCCGCTCATCGACCCAGGCTGGTAGGCCCTGCGTGCGTGCGTCGCGGTAGTGGCGCGGGTTGCCGAGCAACTGGCCCTGACCATCCAGCAGGCCGTAATCGACCGCCCACGAATCGATGCCGATGCTGACCAGCGGCTCGCCGACCTCGCGGGCGTACACGCCAATGCCGCGCTTGATCTCAGCCCACAGCCGCAAGATGTCCCAATGCAGCGCGCCCAGCACGGCCACCCCGCCATTCTCGAAGCGGTGCAGCTCGTTCAGCGTAAAGCGCGCTCCATCCCAGCGCCCGTGGATGACACGGCCAGATGACGCGCCGAGATCCACGGCGAGGAAGTTGTGCATAGCTTGTTTGGGGGCTGGGGGCTAGAAGCTGGGGCTGGCAGGCGTACAATACATAGTGCCGACGTATCATTG
>JACMIM010000187.1 GCA_014381165.1 Roseiflexaceae bacterium | reverse complement strand
CAGCGTGAAATCGTAGATCGTGCCGTCGGGGGTTTCGATCGCCTGCATCAGCGCGTAGACCGCCTGCTCCTCGGGCTGATACTCCAGCACCGCAGGCTGCGGCTCGTCCTCGCCCAGCACCGCCGCAGGTGAAGCCGAGGCCTCGAGCACGATCGGCGGCTCGGCAGCTGCGAAGATACTCAATGCTGCGGTTGCGTCGTAGCTTTCTTCGGCCCCGAGCACGGCCGCTTCCGGCGCGGCCAACTCGGCGGACATATGCCACTGGCCGGCGGGTTGCAGGCGCATGCGTGGCCCAAGCGGGATTGACCGGCCAGCATTGCTCGATGAAGCTGGGGGCATACAGTGCTCCTTCATAACTCAGCGAATAGCTGCGTTCAATCATACACTATAGCAGGGTACAAGGCGCAGGGGCTAGGGATCAGGAGTCGGATCGCATCCTGATGCGGTGTTTTGTAAAAGTGGTAGCAGGGAATAGCCGTGTTTATTGTTTTGCTTTTTGGCGCGGTGCGCCAAAAAGCAAAACAAAAAACTCTTTTGCAGAAGTACACGAAATGCCAAAGGGGCCTGACTTTCGTCAGACCCCCTTGGCAAGAGAAGAGAGGAGAAGGAGATATTGGAAGTATATCAGACCTTAATGAAATTGCAAGTGGCAAATTCAACTCCCTGGCAAGCTTGTTGCTAAATAACAGAAGTTTAATCTTCGGCTGGTTTCTCGACCCGCGTGTCCCGTGGTATAATCACCCCCCGCAATGCTCACACGAATACAGTCCTTGCGCCATTTTTCTATCGCCGATCCAGCTATTCTAGTTGGGCTCTTTCTGTTTGCGCTGGCCCTGCGCTGCTATGGTCTCGATCAGCCGCTGCTCGACACCCATTCCTGGCGGCAGGCCGACACAGCGGCGATAGCACGCAATTTTGTCGATTCAGGCCGCTTTTCACACCCGCAGGTCGATTGGGGCGGCGCGACGGCGGGCTACGTCGAAAGCGAATTTCCGCTGTACACCGGCGCGCTGGCGCTGCTGTTCGGCGCGTTCGGCCCGCACGAGTGGCTTGGCCGCCTGCTAACCGCGCTACTGGGCGCAGCCACGCCGCCCGCGCTCTACGCCCTGGTACGCCAGCAGGCAGGCAGCGCATTTCAGCGGCGTGCGGCACTGTATGCGGCCCTGACGCTGTGCGTGCTGCCGTTCCCAGTCTACTTTGGCCGGGCGGTCATGCCCGATACACTGATGCTCCTCGCCGCGACGCTGGCGATCTGGTCGTTCCAACGCTGGGTGGCCACCCCTGCGGTCGGGGCGGCGGTCGGGGCGTTTCGCGAAACGCCCCGACCCCTGCCTCTGCCGCTCCTGCTGGCGCTGCTGTGCGGGGCGCTCGCGCCGCTGGCTAAGACGCCAAACCTGATCATCGTGGGCGTACCGTTGGTTTATCTTGCGCTGCGCCACCGGGCCTGGCAGCGCTGGCCACAGTTGCTGGTGTACACGGCCTGCTTCGCGCTGCCGGTGCTGCTCTGGACGCGCCACGCCGCCACGCTGCCGGAAGACCCGCGCCAGTCCTTCGGCATTGGCGAAAAGCTGTTCGACCTGCGCTTGCTGGCTGACCCCGGCTTCTACGCGCTGGTCGGGCGCTGGGCCGCTCACGATGTACTGACATGGATCGGCTGCGCATTTGCGCTAATCGGGATGATCGCCACGGTCAGGCTGGATCGCGCCGTTATTCCCGGCGAAGCATTTGCTAGCGGTTTCACATTCGAGCCCGATCAATCGCGTGGGCTGGCGCGATCCCATGCGCCGCGATCTATGGTGGCAAATGCTTCGCCCCTACGGGGTGGCACCCAATCACCTGGTCATCTTGTCACCTTGTCATCTTGTCATCTTCTCTCGTCTTGGCTCGTCGGCGTCCTCGCGTTCGTGCTGGTCGGCGCGGCGGGCGTGGTCGGGCAGGATTACTATTTGCTGCCGCTGGCTGGCCCTGGCGCGTGGCTGATCGGCCTGGGCATCGTGCGGGCACAAGTGTTGGCTGCGCGCTGGCGGCTTGTGGCGGCGGCGCTACCGGCGGCGGCGCTGCTGCTGATCGCGGCGTTCAGCCTGGCCAGGATCGCGCCGATGTACCAGACCGCCGATTTCTACGGCCAGCTTGGCCGCCGCCTCGATCTGGCGCTGCCGAAAGGCCAGCGCGTCGGCGTGATCGCACCGGCTGTCTCGGAGCTGCTGTACTATAGCGGGCGCAAGGGTTGGCGGCTCGATCCGGGCGTGCTGGTGCCGGGTGGCCTGGCCTCGCTGGGGCCTGACCTAGGCGTGCGCTATGTGCTGATCGCCGACCCCTGGCTGAGCCAGCGGCACGACCTGCTGGCGGCGGAGCTACAGGCTTTCCGCCGTGTGCCGGTTGGCCCATATGCGCTGCTGCTCGACCTTCAGCAGCCAGGCTACGCCGACGAATTCGAGCTAGTCTGGCAGACCGGCCATGTGGTTGAAGGTAGGTTCCTGGAGCGCTGGCGCGCGCTCGGTGGCAGCCAGGCGCTGGGCTTTCCGATCAGCGACGCGCTCGCCGCTGCCGAGGGCCGCACGCAGTACTTCGAGCGGGCGGTGCTGCTCGAAGCGGGCGGCGTGGTCGAACTGGCCCCAGCTGGAAGTGAGCTGCTCGAGCTGCGCGGCCAGGTCAGAACGCCCGCGCCGGTCGAGGGTGCATTCGCCGAGGCCTGGGCTGCGGCAGGCGGCGAGCTTGCGCTGGGCGCGGCGATCTCGCCAGTAGTTGGTGGCGTCCAACTGTTTGAGCGTGGCGCGCTGGAGCAACGCGCCGACGGCAGCATTGGCCTGGGCGCAGTCGGGCGCTGGCTGCTGGAGGCACGCGGGCTAGACGAGGAAACACAGATCAGTATGGCGTATCAAGAATAAAGGAGGGCAGCATGACAACTATCTACCATCTCGTTTCACAGGAGCGCTGGCGAAGCTGGCCAGCGGACGCGGACTACCTGCCCGCCGAGTACACGCAGGACGGCTTTGTCCATTGCACGGCGGGCGACGAGCTGATGCTTCAGGTGGCGAACCGCTTCTACCGAGGCGTGCCGGGGCAGTTTCTGCTGCTGGTGCTCGATGCTGAACAGCTGACCTCGCCGCTGGTCTGGGAGCGCCCCGCCGACGAGTTAGCGCCGCTGTTTCCACATATCTACGGCCCGATCAACCGTGCCGCGATTATCGGCGAGCGCACGCTGCTGCGCGACGCCAGCGGCGATTTCACTGCAATAGCGTGAACTGTTCGTTTCGATGAGGCATCACGCAATTGCCCAAGAGCTTTCATTCTGCCTGCGGCGGGCAAGAAAATAACGAATAATTGTTTCGTTGTTTGGTGCAAAGCACCAAACAACGAAACAAGGATATCTTTTCCACTTACACCAGCCGCGCGCCCGCGCCAACGCGATTCGCAATCGTGAACTGCACCAGTGGCAGCTCGCCCAGCCGCCGCGCGACCTCGGCGCGGTCGGCTTCGGCGCAGATAACGTGGACGTTTGGCCCGGCGTCGGTGGTGTGATACGCCTCTAGTCCGCCGGCTCGCCAGGCCCGCACCGCGTGGATGACCTGCATCGTTCCAGCGGCCCAGTAGAACGAGGCCGGGTTCGAGGTCATGCAGACAGCGTGCATGGAAACGTGGTCGGCCTCTGTCGTCTCGCCCAGCAGCGTCAGGTCGCGGGCGGCGATCGCCTCGCGGGTGGCGGCTAGCCGCTGGCGAATATCGCGCAGGCGCACGCCGAAATAGGGGCTGGTGGTGGCCAGCTTGTGGTTCTCGGCGCTACCAATCTTCTTCGCGCCCGCGTCGACCACTGCCACAATATCGGCTAGCGCCCAGTGTGCGGGCGGCGCAATGCTCATCGAGAACGATTCACGATCCCAGCGTTCGGCATCGAACGGGCCATCGGGAATGCGCCATTCGACAAAGCCATCCGGCAGCGAGCGCGAGGCCGAGCCGGATCCGCTCAAGCGGGCCAGCCGCGAAAGCTCGCGCTCGCCGGCTTCCAAGCCCAGCACACTGGCCGCCGCCACCGTCAGCGCGGCAAAGGCCGCCGCCGAGGAAGCGATGCCTGCGTCCGAGGGGAAATTATTCTCAGATTCGACCCGCGCCCGCGTGGATACTCCGGCCAGCGCCCGCAGCCGGTCGAGCTGCGCGGT
>JACMIM010000186.1 GCA_014381165.1 Roseiflexaceae bacterium | reverse complement strand
GTCGCCGCCGAGCGGCCCTGCAACGCGGCGGGCGTGTTCACCAGAAACCTGATTAAGGCTGCGCCAGTGCTGTACGACCAGGAACTACTGGGCCGTTCCCATCCACAGGTGCGGGCGGTGATCGCCAACGCCGGCTGCGCCAATGCGGTAACTGGGCCGGAAGGCATGGCCAACGCCCGCCGCATGGCCGAGCTGACCGCCTATGCGCTGCGCTGCCAGCCCGACGAGGTGCTGGTGCTGTCGACCGGCGTGATTGGCCGCCAGCTGCCGATGGACAAGATTACACAGGGCATTGCCGAGGTTACAAGCCAGATCGCCGAAAAGGGCGCGGGCGCGGCGGCCCGTGCGATCATGACCACCGACACGCGGCCCAAGGTCGCCCAGCGCACTGTTGAGATCGGCGGGCAGCTAGTGACAATCGCCGGCTTCGCCAAGGGCGCGGGTATGATTCATCCCAACATGGCCACCATGCTGGCCGTGATCACCACCGATGCGCGTATTCCCGCCAACGTGCTTCAGCTCACGCTGCATGATGTCGTCGAGCGCAGCTTCAATCGCATCAGTGTCGATGGCGACACCAGCACCAACGATACTGTGCTGCTGCTGGCCTCGGGCCAGGTTGGCATTGGCGAAACCGTGGCTGCGCTGGCCCGCTTCAGCGCGGCGCTGGCCGAGCTGTGCATCGATCTGGCCAAACAGATCGCCCGCGACGGCGAGGGCGCGACCAAGTTGATCGAGATCAGCGTCTCTGGTGCGGCTGATACAGCCCAGGCCCATACTGTCGCCAACACAATTGCAACCTCGCCACTGGTCAAAACCGCTGTTCACGGCGGCGACCCAAATTGGGGCCGCGTGCTGGCAGCGGCGGGTCGCAGCGGCGCGGCGATCGACCCCGAGCGCGTGACGTTAAGCTTTGGGCCGCCCCAAAGGCAAGTGACCGTACTGGAGCGCGGCCTGCCAACCAGCTATGTCGAGGCCGAAGCCGCCGCGCTGTTTCGCCACGATCCCGTGCTGATTCAGCTCGACCTGGGCTTGGGTGAAGCCGCAACAACCGTGTGGACGTGTGATTTTAGCCAAGCCTATGTCGATATCAATGCGCACTATACAACGTGATTGCAGATTCAGTTGGCCAATACGCAATCGGCAATCTGCTAGGACTTACGCAGTTGGCGACTTCAGTCTGCGGCAGCATGAAACATCTATCTTTTCTGTTTCGTTGGTGCAACGCACCAACCAACGAAACAATGATGAGGTATTTGCTTGTCCGCCGCAGGCGAAATGAAAACGCTTGGGCAACTGCGTAACTCCTACTGCAATAAAGAAATCGTATGTTTTTCAGGTTTATAAATCACCGGGAGCGCGTGTTATCCTACGCAATCGCAAGTATTGTGATTGTGTTGGCTGCCCTGGCAGTGCTTTGGCGACCAATCATGCACGGCGAGGTGTTTCTGCCATTGGAACTGCTGGCCCATATGCCGCCGTGGAGCTATTCCTATGAGCGAACGCCGCTGCATAATACGATCAACAGCGACCTGATTCTTGAATACTACCCACGGCGGCGGCTGGCGCTCCAGATGTTCCGAGCGGGTGAACTGCCGCTTTGGAACCCGTATGTGATGGCTGGGATGCCGCTGCTCGCCGATGGCTACTCGGCGCTGCTTTACCCTGGCGGGCTGCTGTTTCTGCTGCTGCCACTGGATCGCGCCTTCGGCTGGTATGCGCTGCTGCACCTGCTGTTGGCCGGTATCGGCACATTCTGGGCGGCGCGCGGCTTTGGCTTGCGGCTGCTGCCCGCGCTGCTGGCGGCCGTCACCTACATGGGCTGCGGCTTTACGTTGAGCTGGCTGGCCTTTCCGGACTTCTCGCCGGTAATCGCGTGGCTACCAGTCGCGCTTGGTGCCGTCGAGCGCTATGAGCGGGCAGTAGCTGCGCACTGGCAAGCGGCGGCGCGAGCGGGCGTACCCAACCAGCAGCACTTCTGGCGGCGGGCGCAGTTTGGGTACGCGCTGCTAGCGGCAGTGGCGCTAGCCTGCTGTGTGCTTTGCCAGCTTCAACTGGCGTTTATTGCTGGAAGTACGGTTGCCGGCTACTGGCTGCTGCGGCGCTCGCTCGCTGCGCCCCGTCGCCTTGGCGGCGCGGCTGAGACGCTGGCTGGGGTTGCTGCGCTTGCGCTGCTGTTAAGCGCCGCACAATGGTTGCCGACTGGCGCACTCGTCAGCCAAAGCCAGCGCGCCGGCTCAACCGATCAGGTGATCGGCGGTTCACTCGGTGCGGCTGGCCTGCTCAAATTTGTTGCCCCAGCCATGTTTGGCCGCCCGGTCGGCACGCCAACCTGGGGGCCGCCGACAGTCGACCAGCTGTATCCATATGTCGGGCTGCTCGCGCTCGCGCTGGTGCCAATCGGTGTGTGGCGCACGCGCACGCCCGCCGCCGCCGCACTGACAGTTGTAGCCGTGGGTACACTGGCGCTGGCCATCGCGCCGACTGCGCTGGTAAGTGGCATCCCGCTGCTCAATCAGCTGCCCGCAGTCTACCGCTGGACAATGGCGACCAGCCTGGCGCTGGCCCTGCTGGCAGGGTTTGGCCTTCAAGCCTTGCTGCCAACGGCTGAAACGCAGCCAATCGAAACACGCGGATCGCCTTGGCCCCGGCGCGTTGCCTGGGCCAGTGGCCTGCTTGCGCTGGTGGGCTTTGGCGCAGTGCTACTTGGCGACCTTCAGCTGTTGACGCCGGCTTCGAAATACGGCCAATACATCACACTGCTGCGCCCTTCCGTGAGGGCGAGCCTGGTTTTTGTTGGGGCGGGCACCCTGGCGCTTGGTCTGCTGGTGCTTTCGCGTCGGCGTGCGCCGTGGTTTGCGCAGTCAGCTGGCGTGATCGTACTGCTGCTTGTTGCTGCCGATTTAGCCTGGTATGGTCTGCCGTTTCAAAGCAGCGCCGACCCGCAAACGCTGTTTCGCCCTACCGCCGATCTCGAAGCCGCGCTGGGAGCGGGAACGGCGCGCAACGCGCTTTCGGCCGAGCTGCTGTATCCGCCAACTCGCACCAGTGCGCTGCTAGCCCGCAGCCCTGGGCTGTACCGCATCTTCGCCGGCGATTACCCCTCGCACCAGCCGAATACAATGAGCGTGTTTGGTGCTCAGGATGTGCGTGGCTACGCCTCGCTGTTTCCACGGACGTACCTGCGCTTTGCCCGCCGCTGGGAGGGCAAAACCAGCGACGCCGCCGGTTGGTCACAGGTGTATCTGACCAACGCACATCGCAGCCGCGCACTGCTCGACCTGATGAATGTCCAGTACATCTTCTTCAACCCCAACTCCGAGAACGAGCGCCTGTACCCAGGCCTGGAGTTGGTCGAGCGCACCGACGAGGGCAGCGTGTATCGCAACCCGAGCGCGCTGCCACGGGCATTTCTGGTGCATCAGGCCGAGCAACTGGCCAATGACGAGGAGCTTTTGCGCCGCCTGACAGCACCGGGCTTTCAGCCTGGCCAAACAGCCCTCATGACGGCCGCGCCGCCAACACTCGCGCCGCCGACACAAGCGGAGCCGCTGCCGATCATGACGCGCTACACCGCGCTTAGGGTGGAAATTCAGGTGCGGGCCAGCAGCCCGGCGCTGCTTGTGCTGAGCGACACTTACGACTCATCCTGGCAGGCCACGCTCGACGGCATTCCAACGCCAGTGTACACCGTCAACAGCGTGCTTCGTGGTGTCGCCATACCTGCTGGCGAGCATCGGGTTGTATTTAGGTACCGCCCGCTGCCGTTCTACATCGGCGCGGCGCTCAGTATCTGTGGTATCGTTGTGCTGCTTGGCGGCGTGGTTTCGTTACGCGGCGACACTACGCGCACGTCACCTGATCACATGTAGATTCGATTGGTGAATCTGCGATCGGCAATCTGCAATTGGAGAATCACCATGTGGGGAGGCCGCTTCGCTGGGTCGCTTGACCGGCATATGGCTCGTTTCAACAGTTCATACCCATTCGACTGGCGTATGTACGCCGAAGACATTCGCGGCTCGCAGGCCTGGGCACGCCAGATCGCCGCCGCCGGGGTGATCACCGCCGGGGAATTGGCCGCGCTGCTGGCTGGACTCGATGCCGTGCGCGCCGAGTTCGACAGTGGCGCGTTCCAGCCCCAGGACGATGAGGACATCCATTCGGCGGTCGAGCGCCGCCTGGGCGAGATCGCCGGGCCAGTCGCAGGCAAGCTGCACACCGGGCGCAGCCGCAACGACCAAGTGGCCACCGATGTACGGTTGTGGACCATCGGCGCAATCGCCCGCACCGACACACTGCTGCGCGAACTCCAGGCTGCACTGTTGGCCCAAGCCGAGGCAGCGGGCGACGCGCTGATTCCCGGCTACACCCACCTTCAGCGTGCCCAGCCGGTGCTGCTGGCCCACTGGCTCATGCTGGCGTTTTGGCCGCTCGCCGAGCGATTCCTGCCCCAATTGCGCGCGGCCTCGCCCGAATGCAAGATCGTCGTCGACTCAATCGACTTGCACTTTGTCCGAATTGCGCGGCGGTTGTTCCAACCCGCCAAGCACG
>JACMIM010000185.1 GCA_014381165.1 Roseiflexaceae bacterium | reverse complement strand
TCCCACTTCGGCCCGCCGACTGCGCCAAGCAGCACTGCATCGGCGCTCTGGCACAGCTCGATCGTCTCCGCAGGCAACGCCGTGCCGTGCGCATCGATCGCGCAGCCGCCAATCAAGGCTGAAGGCAGCGCAAACGTGTGGCCAAAGCGTGCCGCCACAGCCTCCAGCGCACGCAGGCCCTCGGCGACAACCTCAGGGCCGATCCCATCGCCGGGGAGGACTGCAATAGTTGCATGCATCGCTAAATCTTTCCCGCTATTTCAAGGCATCTGGAGCAAGGGAATCTTCCTTTTCACTCCGGTCTAGATACGTCGAAGTCTTCCGCGTCTGGACGCTCAAAAAGTATGTGAGCGCCACGACGACAAGCGCGATCGCAATGCCATAGCCAAGCAGTTCGCGCGTGCCATCCCACTTGACCACTTGGCCCAGAAACAACACGGCTAGCACCACAATAATCGCGGAAACTAGCTTGTTCTTGAGGTCGTCGAGCGTGTTGATCACAAGCCACTTTGGCAACAGTGGCACGTCACCATCAATAAACAATTCGTACAACCCCGCCGCCAGAATGTACAGCACCGTGGCGATCAAAAAGAGATCGGCCAGCTCGATCAGATTCAGCGAAAGTGTCTTCGCGCCCGTGTTGCTGACCCCTATTGAAAAGGCCTCGATAAACGTCAGCACCGTCTCGATCGCGCCATAGACGAGCATGGCAACCGTTCCGGCGAATAGACACAGCACCGCGATGGCGATCAGGTAGCGGCTGCCTGAAACAATGCGACCTAGCATATGTATTGCATGCAGATTGCAGATTGCAGATTTCGGATTGCAGACAATCTGCAAGCCACAACCTACAAACAGCAATGACTAAACGGTCTGCACCCGCGCTGGGTGACGAGCCTCATAAGCGGCGATCATGCTGTCCTCGTGGAGCAGAAAGCCCATCTGATCGACGCCGTTGATCAGGCAGTGCTTGGCGAACGGGTCGAGCGGAAAGCCGACACGCTGGCCGCCCGGCAGCACCAACTGCTGGTTGGGCAGATCGATCGTAACCACCGTCGCTGGGTCTTCCTCGAATAGACTGAACAGCTGGTACAGCGTGTCCTCGTCGACCACAATCGGCAGCAGGCCATTCTTGAGCGCGTTCGATCTGAAGATATCACCGAAGAAAGTCGAAATTACGGCCTTGAAGCCTGCGCCAGTCAGCGCCCACGGGGCGTGCTCGCGTGATGACCCGCAGCCGAAGTTATTGCCAGCCACCAGAATCTGCGCGTTCTGCACATCGGGCCGATTGAGCACGAAATCCGGCTTGGGCGTACCATCGCTGTTCCAGCGCCAGTCGGCAAAGGCCGCATCGCCCAGGCCAACCTTGTTGGTGGTCTTCAGATAGCGCGCTGGCACAATCTGATCGGTGTCGATGTTCTCGACCGGCAGCGCCACGATCTGGGCGCTGAATGTGGTGATTGGATGCATGATCATGTCCTTTCTAGTTATCTCAGGACTTACGCAGTTGGCGACTTCAGCCTGCGGCAGCACGGAAAAGCTGTCTTTTTTGTTTCGTTGTTTGGTGCAAAGCACCAAACAACGACTTGCCCGCCGCAGGCGAAAATCCTGATCAGCGCTGGCGTTCGTCCAGAATCTTCGCCTTTACGCCCTCGGCAAACACGCTCAACCCAGCGTTGAACAGGCACAAGCCAAGGGTGCCAAGCCAGAACCAGGGTCGCCCGCTGCTCTTGCGCGCTCCGGCCTCGCCGATAACACTCAGGCCAAGGCCGGTCAGCGTCAGGCCGAGCGGCGAAAAGGCCAGCCATTTGGTGGTATTGTTCATGATTAGTTCAGCATTTCGCGCGGATCCGCCACCACGCCATTGATCGCAGAAGCGACCGCCGTGATCGGGCTGGCCAGAAAGGTGCGGCTGCCCGGCCCCTGTCGGCCTTCGAAGTTGCGGTTGGATGTCGAGACGCAGTACTCGCCCGAGGGCACCATGTCGCCATTCATTGCCAGGCAGGCGCTACAGCCGGCCTCGCGCCATTCTGCGCCCGCCGCTCGGAAAATCTCGTGCAGGCCCTCGGCCTCGGCCTGGCGCTTGACCTGTTGCGAGCCGGGCACAACCATCATGCGCACGCCGGGGGCAACCTGCTGGCCCTTGATCAGCGCGGCGGCCTCGCGGAGGTCGCTGATGCGCGAGTTGGTGCAGGAGCCGACAAAGACCATGTTGATTTTCTGGCCCAGCAGCGGCTGGCCCTGCTCCAGGCCCATGTACTTGAGCGATTTCTCCAGGCCCAAGCGCTGGCTAGCGTCTGGCATCTGCGCCACCGTTGGCACGCGGCCGTCGATTGGAATGCCCATGCCAGGATTGGTGCCGTAGGTAATCATTGGGCGCAGCTCGTTGGCATTCAGAACAACCGTGGCGTCGTAGGTCGCGCCGTGGTCGCTGGGCAACGACTGCCAATACGCCACCGCTTCATCCCAGGCCTGGCCCTGCGGCGCGCGCGGTCGGCCCTTGATATAGGCGATCGTCGTTTCGTCGGGCGCAATCAGGCCAGCGCGCGCGCCACCCTCGATCGACATGTTGCAAATCGTCATGCGCTGCTCCATCGAGAGCGCCCGGATGGCCTCACCGGTGTACTCGAACACATAGCCGGTGCCGCCGCCAACACCGATCTTGGCGATGATCGCCAGAATAATGTCTTTGGCGGTCACGCCACGGCCCAGCTGCCCATCGACACGAATCTCCATGGTCTTGGGCTTCGACTGAAGCAGGCACTGGGTCGCCAAAACGTGCGCCACCTCGGAGGTGCCGATGCCGAAGGCCAGCGCGCCAAACGCGCCATGGGTCGAGGTGTGCGAATCGCCACACACGATCGTCATGCCCGGTTGGGTTAGCCCCTGCTCCGGCCCGATCACATGTACGATACCCTGGTTCTCGCTGCCGAGCTTGAACAGCGGGATGCCGAAATCCTGGCAGTTCTGCTCGAGCTGGGCCAACTGTGCCGCGCCCTGGGCGTCGATCACCGGAATGACACCCAGGTTATTACGCGGCGTGGTCGGCGTGGAGTGGTCCATGGTGGCCAGTGTCTGCGACGGTCGGCGGGCCGCAATACCACGCGCGCGCAGCTCGGTAAAAGCCTGCGGCGAGGTAACCTCGTGAATCAGGTGCAGGTCGATATACAGCACCGCCGGTGTGGCCTCGGTTTGCGGGCGTACCGTGTGGCTATCCCAAATTTTCTCGAAAAGCGTGCGGGGAATGGGCATTTATTTGCTCCATGGTTTAGTGACAAGATGACAAGATGACAAGATGACAGGAACGATTTGTGCGCTATACAATCAGTCTATCCCATCTACGAACACGTCATACTCCGCCATTTCCTCAGAAAGCCGTCGATCATCAGTTCGGAGAATCCACGTTTCAGGATGATTGATCATCCCAACGAGTGTGCCGATGATTTCGCGGTAATGATGGTAGAGCACATTTGCTTGCTCGCGCTCAACATAGCCACATTTGACGGCAAACGTGAGCCAGACTTGGGTTTCAGCCGACTCGCCTTCAGCATCTGAAAGCTTACTGATAAAAGCTTTTTCGTACCTGCGTTTACGCCAGCCTTCAGCAAGATTTGCACAGACAGATCGTGAGGATCTACGGATCTGGTCGGTAAGTGAGTACGTCTCTTCACGAGGAAACGACCGTGAAAGCTCGAAGATGTGCATCGCACTTTCAAGCGCCTTCTGATAGACATCCAAGTCCGTGTGATTCACAATCTTCTTACCCACCACTCGCTCCAATCATCTCGTCATCTCGTCATCTCGTCATCTCGTCATCTCGTCATCTCGTCATCTTGTCATCTCGTCATCTTGTCATCTCGTCATCTCGTCATCTCGTCATCTCGTCATCTCGTCACCCGGTCACACATACTCCAGCCAGCCCCACCGATCCTCGGTCTCGCCGCTGAACAGGCCAAAGAATGCCGCCTGGATCGCGGTTGTGATCGGGCCACGCTTGCCTGCGCCGACAACAATCCCATCGACCGAGCGCACTGGCGTGACCTCGGCAGCGGTGCCGGTGAAGAACAGCTCGTCGGCCAGGTAGAGCACCTCGCGCGGCATATTCTGCTCGCGCACTTCATAGCCCAGGTCGTTGGCCAGTGTCATTACAGTGTCGCGGGTGATGCCCGGCAGCAGCGCGGCGGTCACTGGCGGCGTGAAGATCACACCGTCGCGAATGATAAATAGGTTCTCGCCGGAGCCTTCAGAAAGCATGCCGCTCGTGTCGAGGGCGATGCCCTCGGCGAAGCCGTTGCGCACGGCCTCCATCACGATCAGCTGTGAGGAAAGGTAGTTGCCGCCAGCCTTCGCCATGGCCGGCAGCGTATTGGGCGCCGTCCGGCTCCATGATGAGACCGCCACGTCGACGCCATTCTCCAGCGCCTCCGCGCCCAGATACGCGCCCCACTCGATCGCCGCCACCATGACCTCGACCGGATTCTTGAGAGGGAACACGCCGATCTCGCCATAACCGCGCCAGGCCAGCGGGCGCAGGTAGGCACTGCTCAGGCCATTCTCGCGCACCACCGCCTTGCAGGCCGCGCTGATCTGATCGTGGCTGAACGGCAGCTCCATACGGTAGATCTTGGCCGAGTCGAACAGCCGTCGGGTGTGCTGTGCAAGCCGGAAGATCGCCGGGCCGCTGGGTGTATTGTAGGCGCGGACACCCTCGAACACCGATGAGCCATAGTGCAGCGCATGCGTCATCACATGCACGGTCGCATTTTCCCACGGCACCAGCTCGCCATTGAACCAGATATGTTTCGTTGGTGTTATTGGCATTGTGTTGCTCCTTATACTGCGGCTAGAAGCCGCAGCTTGATATGCAAAACGTGCTAAAGCGCGTTGCTAAACAGTAACTGTGTCTGCACGCATTCGCGCCAGCGGCAGCTCTAGGCTGTCCCACAACGCTTGCCAGCTGGCTTCGATCACATTCTCCGAGCAGCCCACGGTCGACCAGCGCTCGTCGCCGCAAGCCGATTCGATCAGGACGCGCGGGCGGGCCGCCGTGCCCAGGTGCGCATCCACAATCCGCACCTTGTAGTCGACCAGCTTGACCTCGGCCAGCTGCGGGTAGTGCGGCAGCAGCGCCTTGCGAATCGCGCCGTCCATGGCGTTGACCGGCCCGACGCCCTCGGCGGCGGTGTGCATCACTTCGTCGCCAACCTTCAGCTTGATGATCGCCTGCGCCACGACCTGGTTGCCGCCACGCTTTTCGACAATCACGGTAAAATCGAGCAGCTCGAACGGCGGCGCGTAGCCCTCGGCGGCCCGCCGCACCAGCATCTCGAACGAACCCTCGGCGGCCTCGAACTGAAAGCCCTGCGCCTCTAGATCCTTGATCTTCTGTAACACTGCCCGCTCGTGGCCATTCAGCTGGAGGCCCAGCGACTCAGCACGCATTTTAACATTCCCACGCCCGGCCAGTTCGCTGACCACCACCCGCAGCTCATTGCCAACCAGTTCTGGCTCGATGTGCTGATACGACGACGCGACCTTGGCGATCGCAGCGACATGAATGCCGCCCTTGTGGGCGAACGCGCTGTGGCCGACATATGGCGCGTGTGTGTCCGGGTTGAGGTTCGCCACCTCGGCGACATAGTGCGCAAGCTCGGCCAGGCCGCGCAGCTTTTCCGCCGGCACACACGAATAACCCAGCTTGAGCTGGAGGTTGCCGATCAGCGGAATCAAATCCATGTTGCCGCAGCGCTCGCCATAACCATTGATTGTGCCCTGCACCTGGACACAGCCAGCCTGCACCGCCGCCATGGCATTGGCCACCGCCAGCCCGCCATCGTTGTGGGTGTGGATGCCGAGGAGCGGCGCTGCAACCACCGCGTTCGACGCTGGCGAACGCGGCGGTTGCTACGCCCCGCCACGGGATACCCACCCACAACCAAGGCGGGGAGGGGGGGGGTTGCTGCGCCGCTCCGACCACGTCGCCCACGATCGCCATCGCGTGCCGCACCATCTGCGCAACCTCGTCCGGCAGGCTGCCGCCGTTGGTGTCACACAGTGTGATGCAGTCGGCACCGGCGCGCGCGGCAGCGGCGATGGTGGCCAATGTGTACTCGGGGTCGAGCTTGTAACCATCGAAGAAGTGCTCGGCGTCGTATGTTACCTGTTTGCCCAGCGCCTTGAAGTAGGCCACGCTGTCGGCGATCATGGCCAGGTTATCGTCAAGTGAGACCTCAAGCACTTTCTCGACATGTAGCGTCGAGCTTTTGCCCACCAGCGTTACCATCGGCGTTTCGGCTGCGACCAGCGCCTGGATGTTGGGGTCGTTCTGACAGGTATTTTTAGCGTGGCGCGTGCTGCCAAAGGCGGTGATCTTAGCCTGCTTGAGCGGCACCTCACGAATTTTGCGGAAGAACTCAGCATCTTTCGGGTTAGAGCCAGGCCAGCCGCCCTCGATGTACTGAATACCAAATTCGTCGAGTGCGCGGGCGATCTTGATTTTATCCTCTGCCGAGAGCGAGAGGCCTTCGCGCTGCGTGCCGTCGCGCAATGTCGTGTCGTAGAGCAGGACTTGCATTGTTTCTCCACCAACCGATTAAAAAAGCCTATCTCCACACGGGAAAGCTACCAAACACCTTAAAGAAGCCAGTGCGCGCCTGAATTTGCGCCAGTGCGGCGGCGATGCGCGGGTCGTCGCGGTGGCCATTGATATCGACCAAAAAGATATACTGGCCGAACACCTCCTTGGCCGGGCGCGATTCCAGCTTGGTCATGTTGATCTGGGTCTGGGCGAGCACTTGCAGCGCCTCGACCAGCGAGCCGGGCCGATCCCCGCGGTCGAAGCCAAAGCAGAAACTGGTCTTGTCGTCGCCCGTTGGCCTGCTGTCGCCTGCGCCGATCGCCACAAAGCGCGTCAGGTTGGTCGCACGATCCTGAATATCGCGGGCCAACACATGCGCACCGAGCAGCTCTGCGGCGCGTAACGGGGCGATCGCCGCTGCCGGGCGGCTGTCGGCTAGCGCCTCGGCGGGGGCTGCGCTATTGGAAAGCGAGGCGACCGTAGCGACGTGCGGCAAACAACGCTCGACAAAGCGGCGGCACTGGCCAAGCGACTGCGGGTGGCCGTACAGCACCTCGATCTGGGTCAGTGACACGCCGGGGCGGGCCACAAGATGATGTCGAATTGCGATCACTGTCTCAGCGGCAATCCGCAGCGATGTCTCGTGGATAAGCAGATCGAGCGTGGTGGTCACGCTGCCCTCAAGCGCATTCTCGATCGGCAGCACGCCAGATGTAGCCGCGCCCGTCTCGACCGCTGTTACCACGGCGGGAATGCTAGCCAATGGTAGGTACGCAGTCGCATCGTCGCCAAACGCGATCGCAGCCAACTCGCTATAGGTTCCAGGCGGGCCAAGATAGGCGATGCTTTGCATAGTGTGAAACGTGTCAGAACAGCGAACAGCGAACAGCGAACAAAGAACAGCGAACAGAGAACAGCGAACAGAGAACAAAAAACAAAGAACAAAGAATAAAGAACCCATTAGCCCGGCGCTTCAGCGCCGGGAACGCGCGAACCGCAGAACCCATTAGCCTGGCGCT
>JACMIM010000184.1 GCA_014381165.1 Roseiflexaceae bacterium | reverse complement strand
GGCGACTGAAGCCGCTGGCTCACATTACGAAGCCCGCCTACGCGGACTAAAATATCGTCGCTAGCACGCTGCTTCAGCGCCCGGCAGCCGGTGAAGCGCTCGGCCTTGCCTCCAGCACCAGTGGCAGTGTGACCTGCGCTCCATCGCGCAGCAGGGTGAGCGTGACCGTGTCGCCGACCTGTTTGGTATCCAGGTAGCTGCGCAAATCGTTCGGGCCGACCATGGCCTGGTCGTCGATCGACGTGATGATATCGCCGGAAAATCTGGTGGCTGTGGCAGGATTAGTCCCAAGGTCATCGGCACGTATGCCTGCATCGGCGGCGGGGCCATCCGGCACGACATTTAGCACCAGCAAGCCTTGGGCAGTGCTCAGGCCAAGCTGTTCGCGCAGTTGCGGCGTGATCTGCTCCATGCTGACGCCAAGCCAAACGTGCTGGTACACGCCCACCCGAATCAGCTCCGGCACGACCCGCGCCACGCTGCTGGCTGGCACCGCGTAGCCCACACCTTCAAAGGTACCAGAATCGGTGCTGATGGCAGTATTGACGCCGATCACCTCGCCGTAGATGTTGAGCAGCGGCCCGCCTGAGTTACCAGGGTTGATCGCTGCGTCGGTCTGGATGATATTTGGAATCGCAAAACTACCGCCATTGGGCGAACTTGGCCCGCGGATGTCGCGACCGATGCCGCTGACCACGCCGACGGTCAAGGTATTTTGCAGGCCAAATGGGTTGCCGATCGCAATCGCCGTCTGGCCGACCTCGACTGCTGCCTGTTGGCTGAGCCGCAGCGGCGCGGTCGCCAGGGGTAGTGCCTCGACCCGCAACACAGCCAGATCGCTGCCTTCATCGCTGCCGACCAGGGCTGCTGGCACGATGCTGCCATCGGCAAAAGTTACGGTGAATGAATCTGCGCCTTCGACAACATGGTTATTGGTGACGATATGGCCTTGCTGGTCGATCAGAAAGCCCGAACCCTGCGAAACAGGCAGCCGGCCGTCAGGCATGTCCATGCCGTCGATCGGTGGGTGTGCGCCGCTGCCCTCGATGCTGACCACTGCTGGGCTTGCGCGCCGGTACAGTTCGACCAGCAAGCGTTGCTGTGCGTTCATGGCCGAGGTCAACTCCGGCTCCAGGGTTGGCACTGGCGCACTGTCGGTCAATACCTGTGCGGTCGGGCGCGGCCCGGAAGGCGTGGGAATGGGAAGTGCTTGTTGTGTAGTTGCGCGCGGAATCGCGGTTGGCCGGTTCACCATGGTGGCAATATCGCCAGGGGAGCACGCGGCCAGCAGCAGGATTACGAGCAAAAATGGTAGAACACGCATTGGCTTGGGTCTCCTGCCCCCTGGTGCAAGCGGGCGCTGTTGCGCTAGGCTATTGGGCGCGGCGCGTGTGCCCCGGATAGATCGAGCAGAAGAACAGGCCAGCAGTGCAGCCGGCTAGCGCCCCATTCAGCAACAGAAAGCCCAGTGGCGCGGCTGGCCACCAGACGATTTCGGCCACCCACAACAGAAACGGCAGGGCGGCTAGCGCCAGACGCAGCGGCCAGGGTAGGGCTGTGAACCAGGCCAGTATGCTGTTCAGCGGACGGTCAGTTGGTCGGCAGGCAAACCAGGCCAGCCACAGCCCGATCGTTGCGCCCCAGCAGCGCGCGCAGACCGCCATCGGGTAGCCAGCCAGCACATATGATTTCGCCGGTGTCGGGCAGATATAGCTTGAAAGCAGATCGCGAGCCAGTGCGCCGGAATCAGCCACCAGCCAGAGCTGCGTGGCCTGAAACAGCGGCGCAATAATCGGCCCCAAAAACAGCACACTTAACACCGTGAGCAGTGGCCAGCGTGGCCAGGTGTTCAGCTGTGGAAGGCGTCTCGCGTGTTGTGTCATTGCTGCCATAACTATACCATCGGTCGCCGCCCGGCGCGTAAACGCGCGGGCTACATCTACTAAGCCCGCCTGCGCGAGCTAACATGCCCCTTCAGCCCGCCTGCGCGGGCTTCGTAAACAGAGCCAGAGGCTTCAGCCTCCCGGCGAGGGTCTTTAATCTGCAATCGTTAGTGTTCCAGCGCGCGCAGGCGTCGACGCACATCGGGCAGCAGCCACACCTTTTCGCGCAGCGACAGGTGCGCGCGCCGGTTGAACACATCGAAATCATTCACGACAATCTTGCCCAGAATGCCACGGTACACCTGCGCCGCTGCGCCGATCGCAAAGCGACTGTCCTCGCTCAAGAGCTGCATGCCCGGCCAGGATTCCTCGTACAGCGTGTGCGCCCGCTCGATTTCATAGCGCATCAGCGCACGGAAGCGCTCGTCGCGCCGCCCTGCCAGAATGTCGTCGTCGCACAGGCCAAAGCGGGCCAGGTCCTCCTGTGGCAGGTAAATGCGCCCGCGCGCTGCGTCCTCGCCGACATCGCGAAGGATGTTGGTAAGCTGTAGCGCGATACCCAGGCTAACGGCATAGGGCTGCGCGCCCTGGCGATAGCCGACGATATGCATCGACAGCAGCCCCACGACCGAGGCCACGCGGTAGCAGTACAGCCACAGATCGTCGAACGTGGCATAGCGGCTGACAGTCAAATCCATTGCCACGCCAGCCAGCAGTTCATTGACCAGCGTCTGTGGAACATCGTAGCGCCCAGCGGTATCGGCCCAGGCGACCAGCACCGGATCGCACGGCGGCGGAGCGGCGGCCTGCACCAGCGACACCCAACGCGAGAGACTGCGCTCGACATCGCCCGCCGATTGGTCGACAATGTCGTCGGTGGTGCGGCACAGCGCATACAGCGCCCGAATGGCCTGACGTTTTTCGGCGGGCAGGAACTGCGAGCTAAGAAAGAAACTGCGTGAGTGCGTGCGTGTCACCTGCCAGCAGTGGCGGTAGGCCTCGTGAATGTCAATCGCACCATGCGCTGTATCGTGAGGAAAGAGCGGCTCGTGTTCTGTAGTACGGCGTAGCGCGTCCAGGAGCGCCGATGCTTCGCCTGGTGGCACTTGTCGCACACCATGGACGGGCACAGCCCAACGGCTGGAATGATGGAGTGACACACGCTTCTCCTTCCACAATCACAAAGCGGGCATCTCCGCCGCCCGCCCCTACTCCAAGCTTCTCAGCAGGCGTATGCGGGAACACTGAAAGACCAGGCAGCCCAACATACAGGTAGGCATGGGTATTTGTAAGTGTACCATACCTAACCCGCCTGCTGGTTGGGGTGTGACGTAGCGTCTTGCACGCACCCAATGATATGCGTGGGCTAGCAGCCCACAAGGGCGTACCTCATCTAAAACGATACGCCGCCCGCCCCCGTGACTGAAGCTGCTGGCCAGCTAGCGGCTTCAGCCGCGTGGCTACTGACAGAATGCATAAGCCCTAGAGACGGCTGGAAAGCGCATAACCGATGCAAGGCTCTTTCAGAAGCTACGGGAAGGACTCGACGGTGGATGTCGAGCCGCGTACAAGCAGCGCGTGGACTGCCTCGACAAGCTCGCGCCCATCCTGGCCAAGGTAGATACCAGGGATGGCGGCCTGAAGCGCAGTATCGTGATTGAAGATGCGCCCGCCGTAGCCGACAGGCACATGTGGCGAACTGTGCCGAAGTGCCTGCGCCACCTCGGCGACTTGAAGCGCAGTTTCGGGCATCGAGGCGGAAAGGCATACCAGATCAGGCTTGAGAACCTGCACGGCCTCCTGAAGATCGAACACCGGCACTTGCGGCCCAAGATAGATGATATGCCAGCCCTGGCGGGATAAAAACAGCGCGCCAAACAGCGCGCCAAGATCGTGCTGCTCGTCGGGGGCGCAGGCGATAATAATCTTGCCGCGGCCCGTGTCGCCCGCAAACATGTTCAGCAGGCCAGAAAGCTTGCGGCGCATGAATTGTGTGGCGAAGTGCTCGGCGGCGATGTTGATCTCGCCGTGATGCCAGCGCTCGCCGACCTCGACCATGGCTGGCTGCACCAGTGAGATCAGCACTTCCTCAAAGGCAAACATCGCAAAGGCTTCGCTTAGCAACCGTTCAGCCTGAATGGCATCAAAGGCGACCAGCGTATCGACCAGCGCGTCGATGAGCTGGGGCATCGCGCGCGGCTCGACCCGCACGGGCGGCGGCGGCACCTGAGATAGCTCCGCCAAAGAGTTATTCAGCAGCAGAACGGCCTGGCTGATGTTTACTCCTTCGGTTGTGCGGTCGCGCAGCCAGCGAATAATAGCAATGTCGCGGTCGGAGTATAGGCGGTGCCCCCCGGCGGTGCGCTGTGGCCGAGGAATGCCGTAGCGCCGTTCCCAGGCGCGGAAGGTATCGGCTGGAACATCGGTTTCACGGGCGACAGCTTTTGTGTTGAAGACAGGAGCGGTTGAAAATTGACCGAGTGGAGGCGCGCTTGCCACGTTGCGCTCGCTTTCTACACCTATCGCCTAACCTTTGTTATGCACTGGCACTGTAGCATAGTGCAAATGCTCTGTCAATAAAACGCACACGTTTACAAGACCCCAAAGATGAGACCCCAAAAAGGAGTATTTGTAAACCTTTACTTTTCGTAAAGGCAGAACCGGGAATCTTTCTATTGGTGTGTCGCTCGCCCGTTACCTGCAAACGCCGCTACTAATTCTTGACAGTAATTCACTCCTCGTGTATCATCACATAATTCCATTAAGCTCTTCTAACAGTATTACGCCCCGCCCACGTAGCGATCCACGCGCTAGAAAGGTTAATTCCCAATCCCCTCTACATGTATCTGCTTCACAAGTTCGTGCTCCCGTAAGCATACTGAGGAGAAATCTGAATGAGAAATGTGTTTGCATCATTGGCAAGCTTGGCCCTTGTTGGAGCGATCGTTTCGCCATCGGCACAGGGTGCGGTCGTCGGCACTGCTAGCGGCGGCACGTTGGCGGCCAGCAGCCCACGAGCGGCCAAAAGTGATCTGCGCGAAAGCCCAACTGGCATTTACATTGTTCGTCTCGCCGATGCCCCACTAGTCAGCTACCAGGGCGATCTTGCGGGCTTAGCTGCGACCAGCCCAGCCAAAATCGGCGAAAGCAAGCTCAACAGCCGTAGCGGTGCCGCAGTGCAGTATCGCGCGTACCTGGAAAGCCAGCGCGAGGCGGTGATCAACCAAATGGGGCAAACGCTTGGCGCGCGCCCGAACGTGGTTCAGACGTATGACGTAGCCTACAACGGCTTTGCGGTCAAGATGTCGCTTGCGCAGGCCCGCCAGACGGAGCAACTGCCCGGCGTCGTAAAGGTAACAGCCGACGAGATTCGTGAGCTGCAGACCGACACTGGCCCTGGCTTTATCGGCGCGATGCAAAAGGCTGATGTGACCCTGCCAGCCTTGTTCAAGGCCGATATAAACGGCGCAAGTGAAAAGCCTGCCCCGATCGCCACCAGCGCCAAGGGCAGTGCCGTGATGAACTACGACGCCGCATCGAACACGCTGGCCCTCCAAATTCGCCTGTCCGGCATCACGCCGACAATGCAGCATATTCACCGTGTTGCAAACCCTGATGGCACCGGCCCGGTGGCTTATCCGATCACCTTCCAGGTGGCCGATGCGCCAAACCCGGTGTACGTTGGCGCGGTGACGATCAGCGATGCCGACGAGGCCAACCTGTATGCAGGCAAGCTGTATCTGAACTTCCACACGACGGCCAACCCGTCCGGTGAGATTCGCGGCGACATCCGGGCCGACAAGGGCGAAGGCATGCTGGTCGGCATTATCGATTCCGGCATCAACTTCCGCCACGCCTCGTTCGCCGATGTCGGCGGCGATGGCTACGACCACACGAACCCGCTTGGCGCGGGCACGTATGTGGGCGTATGCGACCCGGCCAGCGCAATTTTCCAGGCGACATTCACCTGCAACGACAAGCTGATCGGTGCCTACACCTATGCAACTGTCAACACGGCTGGCAGCCCGATCGGCGAGCCAAGCCCGGCGGATGAGGACGGCCACGGCAGCCACACTGCCAGCACCACCGCCGGCAATGTACTCAATAACGCGGTTGCCGGTGGCACAAATGTCGGCACGGTGTCCGGCGTTGCGCCGCACGCGAACATCATCGCCTATGATGTTTGTGGGTATGTGGTCAGTGGCGTCGTCAACGGCGGCTGCGTCGGTGCCGCCATCATAGGCGCGATCGACAACGCGGTTGAGAACGGCGTCGACGTAATCAATTACTCGATCGGCGGCGATTCGCGCGACCCGTGGGCTAGTGAGGATGCCTTCGCATTCCTGGTGGCGCTCAACGCTGGCGTGCTGACCTCGGTTTCGGCTGGCAACGAAGGCGCTGGGGCTGAAACGATTGGCTCGCCCTCGAACGCGCCCTGGGTGATGAGTGTCGCTGCGACCACGCACAACCGTGCGTTTGTGTCCAGCATCACAGCTGGCGGCGTGACCTATAGCGGCAAGAGCTTCAGCCCGCCGTTGTCCGCAGCGACACCTATTGTCTACGCCGGCAACTTCCTGGACGAAGAAGATCTGCCGAATCCGCTTTGCTATCCATTCAAAGCAGGTACCAGCTTCGCGGGTAAGATTGTTATCTGCGATCGCGGCGTGGTTGGCCGTGTTGAGAAGGCCGAGAACGCGCAGGCCGCCGGTGCGATTGGCTTTGTGCTAACCAACACCAGCGCCGCTCAGTCGGTCAACGGCGATATCTACCCGATTCCTGGCGTTCACTTGGACAGCGCCGCTGGCAATGCGCTCAAGGCCGCACTGACAGCCGCCCCAACGCTGACTGGCACGATTGCAACAGGCACACGCGACCTGTCCGCTAGCAATGGCGATATTGTCGCTGGCTTTAGTTCGCGTGGCCCGGATGCGACCTCGCCGTTTATTGTGAAGCCAGACGTAGCTGCGCCTGGTGTCGATATCATTGCAGCGGTCGCCGATACCGACGCCGCCAGCGATGAGTTCGGCCCACTCAGTGGCACCTCGATGGCCGCGCCGCACAACGCCGGTGCGATTGCACTGATCCGCTCGCTGCACCCCGACTGGTCGGCCTCTGAGGTGCGATCGGCCTTGATGCTGACCGCGATCACCACGGGCGTGCGCAAGGAAGATGGCACCACCGCCGCAACGCCGTTCGATATTGGCGCGGGCCGCATCGACGTGGGCCGGGCGGCGCTGAGTGGCCTGGTGCTCGACGAGACTGCGGTTGACTTTCTTGATGCCGATCCGTTCTTCGGCGGCGACCCGACCAAGTTGAACATCGCCAGCGTGGCCGATGCAGCATGCATCATCACCTGCACGTTCACACGCACGTTTAGCAACACGCTCGATGCCGCCGCGACCTGGTCGGTTTCCACCAGCGCCAGCGGCATGGCGATGACCGCAACGCCAAGCAGCTTCACGATCGCGCCGGGCGGCACACAGACGGTGACGATTACCGCCGATGTGACCAACTCGGAACTGAACGCGTATACGTTTGGCTATGTGACGCTAACCCCGCCAGCAGCGCTGGCCGGCGTGCCCGCAGTAACCCTGCCGGTTTCCATTCAGCCGACCCCCTCGAATCTGCCGGATGGTATCACGATCGAGGCGCGCAACACCACCGGTACCGAGAAACTCGACGAACTGCTGGCGGTGGCGATCAGCGATCTGCAAATCGCTACCTTTGGCCTGGCCAAGGGCACACTAAGCACCACCACGCTGCTAACCGACACCAACAACGGCAGCATCTACGACAACAAGGCCGATGGTATCTATACTGCCACAGTGACGGTGCCAGCAGCGACGCTGCGCTTTGTCGCTGAGACGGTCGAGACAACTGCCGCCGACCTCGACATGTTCGTGTTCTTGGACGGCGAGGGCAGCACACCAGCCGATGGAACCTACCAACTGGACGAACTGGTCTGCACGAGCGCAACGGCGTCGGCCCTTGAGAAGTGCGATCTGCTAAACCCAGCTGCGGGCACCTACATCGTAGTGGTGGAAAATTGGGCGGGCACCAATCCTGTCGGCGACAAGGTCGTGCTTTCGACCGGCGTCGTCCGACAGGGTGGCAATAGTAATTTCGCGGTGAGCGGGCCAGAGTCGGTCAACGCCCGCACGCCGTTTGGCGTTGATCTGACTTG
>JACMIM010000183.1 GCA_014381165.1 Roseiflexaceae bacterium | reverse complement strand
TACGAAGCCCGCCAACGCGGGCTGACGCGCTGTTCAGCCCGCGTAGGCGGGCTTCGTCGTGCTAGCCAGCGGCTCTAGCCGCGCGGCAGGCGTGGTGGCGGTGTCTTCAGCCCGCGCAGGCGGGCTTCGTCGTGCTAGCCAGCGGCTTTAGCCACGCGGCGGGCGTGGCGGACTGACGCGCTGTTCAGCCCGCGTAGGCGGGCTTCGTCGTGCTAGCCAGCGGCGGGCCTGGTGGTAACGCGGAAACGCGCGAAGGCCGCACAGAAACGGCAACTCTGCGCTACAATAGAAAAGGATGGCGCGAAAATAGCTACATACCACAACAGGCCCCATACTGCATGCAGGCTGACAGCCCGACGCTGACAGCCACCACTAGAGAGGCGTCGACGATGAAGGTCTCCGAGATCATGACGACCGACGTAATGTCGGTGCGCGAGGATGCTGAGATAGAAGAGGCGGCCCGCCTGCTCGCACGCCACCGTATCAGCGGCCTGCCAGTGTTTAGCCGCGAGGGGCGGCTGGTGGGGTTGATCACCGAGCTGGATTTGATCGCCAAACCGGGCAAAGTTGTTGGCGATGTGATGGTGCGCGGCGTGATTAGTGTCAGCTCTGAAACCTCGGTCGAGGAGGTGGCGCACCTGCTGACCAATCGCAAGATTCGCCGTGTGCCAGTGCTTGATGGCGATACGCTGGTCGGCATTGTCAGCCGCTCGGATTTGATTCGGCAGATCGCCATGCGCTGGGTCTGCCATGTATGTGGCGAGGTTGTGCGCAACAGCGGCACCGCGCCCACAGTCTGCCCAGCCTGCGGCTCGCCAGAATCGGCCTTTACCAGCATGATGGAGATGCCGGGAATGTGAATTTCTTTTCTGCTCCTGAGCGGCGCTGCCGCCCAGGAGCAGAACGTGTAAGGAGTTTCAGGATGACCGAAACCAAGAAGGCCAAGCCAGTGCCTGCGTCGAATGGCACGACCAATGGTGCGGCCCCTCTCGAGGGCTACGCCCCGGTAATGTATGATATCGCGCGCGAGAACGCCGATGAGATGAAGCAGCACTATTACCAGATGGTGCTGCTGCGCCGCTTCGAGGAGCGCGCCCGCGAGATGTATACCAAGGCCAAGATCGGCGGCTACTGCCATCTCAACCTGGGCGAGGAAGCCACGATCATTGGCCTGATGGCGGCGCTCCAGGAGCCGGATTATATCTACACCAACTACCGCGAACACGGCTATATCATTGCGCGTGGCGTGGAGCCAGGCCCGGTCATGGCCGAGCTATTCGGCAAGGAAGATGGCATTTCGGGCGGGCGCGGCGGCTCGATGCACCTGTTCGACGCTTCCAAGCACTTCATGGGCGGCTATGGGATCGTCGGCGGGCAGTGCCCGCTGGCCACCGGTGCGGCCTATGCGATCAACTACAAGGGCGATCCCGGCGTCGTGCTGTGTCAGGTCGGCGATAGCACCACCAACATTGGTGCCTGGTACGAATCGCTGAACCTGGCCGCGCTGTACAACCTGCCTGTGATCTTCTTTATTGTCAATAATGGTTTTGGCATGGGCACCAGCGTCGAGGAGCATTCTTCGGAGCCGGATTTGTGGAAAAAAGGTGATTCGTTCCGCATCCATGGCGAGCGGGTCGATGGCACCGATGTATTGGCGGTGCGCGACGCCGCCCGCCGCTTGCGCGAGCGCGCCGAAAAGGAGCGCAAGCCGGCGATCATGGATGTGGTCAGTTTCCGCTTTATCGGCCACTCGGTGATCGACTCCGACCGCTACCGCGACCAGGCCGAGGTCAAGGCCAACCGGCTCAAGTTCGACCCAATTACCAAGTTCGAGCAGCAGCTGCGCGAGGCCGGCATGATCGACGATGCGTATGTGAAAGAAATTGGCGACCGGGTTGAGGGTGAGGTGCAGGCGGCGATCGACTTCGCCGACAAGAGCCCCGCGCCCAAGATGGAAGATATGTACCAGTATATGTACGCCACCGATGTGCCAAACATCATCAGCGACGCCGAGCGCGAGCTGTTCGAGGCGCGGCTGAGTGGAGGCAAATAAGCCCATGCCAGTTATCACCTACCGACAAGCGCTGAACGACACGCTGGGCGAGGAGCTTGCCCGCGACCCAAATGTGTTTCTGATGGGCGAGGAAATTGGCAAATTCCAGGGTTCCTACCGGATCACCGAGGGGCTGCTGGAGGAGTTCGGCCCCAAGCGCGTGGTCGATGTGCCGATCGCCGAGCTGGGCTTTGTGGGCATGGCCACCGGCGCGGCCATGCTCGGCCTGCGCCCGGTGGTCGAGATCATGACGATCAATTTCATCCTGGTGGCGATCGACCAGGTGGTCAACCACGCCTCGAAGATTCACTACATGTTCGGCGGCCAGACGCCCATCCCGCTGGTCATTCGCACGCCATCGGGCGGCATGGGCCAGCTGGCGGCCACGCACTCGCAAAGCTTCGAGAATTGGTTTGCCTACTGCCCCGGACTGAAGGTGGTCGCGCCGGCTACGCCGTATGACGCGAAGGGTATGCTGCGCGCTGCCATCCGCGATAACGACCCAGTGATTTTTATCGAGTCGCTGCCACTCTACGACACCAAGGGCGAGGTGCCCGACAACGATGATTTCACAGTGCCGATCGGCGTGGCCGAGGTCAAGCGCGCGGGCGCGGACGTAACGGTGGTCAGCTATTCGCGTATGACCGTAATCGCCATGCAGGTGGCCCAGCAGCTTGAGAAAG
>JACMIM010000182.1 GCA_014381165.1 Roseiflexaceae bacterium | reverse complement strand
TGAAGAAGATTAGTGTGGCGGCGACCAGGAACCCGGTCGCTATACGCTTCAATCTCGTGAGTTCGGCTTGGCGCTCGGCGTCGGTTGTCGCAACTGGGGGGCGTTGAGTAGTTGTTTCCATTGGCGCTGTATTATATCCCACTACGAATCAGAAGGGCGCGCAGGGCATTATATCCCTTACGCGCCCTCTTTGTGTCAAATGCTGTGGTCTCACGCAAAGCCACAAAGGCGCAAAGTAAAATTAAACGGTGCCGCCTTTGCGAACTTTGCGGCTTTGCGCGATCGTTCTGTGTTGTGCGCTTTACGCTTTGCGCTCTGCCACAATGCCGCCGCCGCGCACGGTTGCGCCCAGCACCAACCCCGCCGTCACCAGCACCATGTTCTTGATAATGTACTGGCCCTCTAGCGTGGGCGCGTAGGGGAAGCGCGTGAAGGTTTCGGCCGGGAAGAACGCGATCGGCAGCATCGTGCCGACCATCTGCGCGAACAGCAGCAGCAGCGTGATGCGCAGAAAGCGCCCGCTGATAAGCCCCAGCCCGATTGCGCATTCCCACGCCGCCAGCAGCGGGATGCTCACCGCCGGGCCGATCAGCCCCAGCGTCAACATGTCGATCGTGCGCGTGGCCAGATCCTGCGCCGGGCTCAGGCCAGGGAAGAATTTGAGCGCGCCGAACCATAGAAAGATAATGCCTAGCGCAACGCGCATCAGCGTAAGCCCGTGGCGCGCCATTAGCGTCGTCAGCGTGCGGTCGATCGGGTCGATATGGCGCCAGAGCGGTGCGTTCATTGGATGTTCCTCTTGTGGGTTATTTCACAATATCGATTATAGTGCTTTGCTTCACAATGTCAAGGGGATCTTTGCCAGTAAAAGGAGGCGTCGGGAATGATTTCCCCGACACCTCCGCGCTTCGTATGACGTGTATTCTCTGCGTCTCTGCGGCAACAACTATTGCATACCCGTGGCCGCCACCTGCCGCGCCGCAGCGGGCTCGGCCTTGCGATGGTTGACGCGCTCGGCTAGGTAGTAGCTGCCGATCACGAACGCGCCAGCGAAGAATTGCAGGCCGATCCCTTCCCACGTGGCGTACAGCCCGAACCACATGCCCGCCCAGTAGGGCAGCAGGTCGGCCAGCCAGCGGATCGGGTGGATCGGCATCCAGCCGATTACCTGCATCACGTGAGCGGTCTTGCCTACCATCTGGATCAGCACCGCGCAGATCATCACGCCGGTCACGATCAGCATCTTTTTGTGCGGCAGCTTGGCCTGCACAAAGAACACCACAAAGCCAATGGCCAGCGTCGCCAGCAGGCCGATCGCCACGCCGCCCAGCACCACCGCCGTCGTGCTTTCCAGCACCAGCGCCTGCATGAACAGCACCGTCTCGAAGCCCTCGCGGTAAATGCTAGAGAAGCCGAGCAGCGCCAGGCCGATCCACTTGCCCGTTTCGCCGCCCACCAGTCGCTTCTTATGCTGGTGGAAGCTCGACATCCAGCCCGTCCAGTACACCTGGTGGAAGAACCAGTTAGTGATCAGCAGCAGCACGCCGATCGCGATCAGCGAGACGAACACCTCCAGGATCTCGGCGTTGATGCCCCACGAC
>JACMIM010000020.1 GCA_014381165.1 Roseiflexaceae bacterium | reverse complement strand
TGCTAGTCGAAAACGTGGCGCTGACGCCACTCGGTGGATTCTCGCTGGGCGCGGCGCTGCCGCCAATCAGTGTGCTGTTGCCCGCGCTGGTGATTGTGACTGCGCTGTATGGCTCGTTGCGGCGCTCCAACCTGAAACCGTGGCACGCGGCGGCGGTGGGGCTTGCGCTGGCCGCACTCGGCACCTGGGCACTGGTCATGTTTCGCTATCCAACGGCGTTCTACCTGCGCCCGCTGGCGGTGGTCATGCTGCTTGGGCTGGCGATGGCACTGCTTGCCGATTGGTCGAGCAGCTGGCTGTTCGCAAAGCTCGATATTCCACTAGTGAACTGGCTGCGCCACGCGCTGGTGCTTACATTCCTGGTCGGCTTTTGGCTCAAGGCTGGTGGCCTGGTGTTCCCCTACATGCAGGGCCACGATATCGAATGGCATATGAACTGGGTGCGCCGCCTGCTATCCGGCGAGGTGCCGTTTGGCCTGCTATTTGGCACGGGCAGCCCGCTCAACGAAGGCACCATGCCAGTGGACGAGTGGGGCGCGAACCGGCCAGTCATTCCCTACTCGCCATTCTTCCAGTTCTTTGCCGTGGGATTTGCGATCTTCCCCTGGAAGTTAGAAACGACCTCGGATGTCCTGAGTGTGCTGCTCGACGGCAGCCGCATCTTTCTGATCGCACTGATCGCGCGCAAGAGCGGCCTGAGCAACCGCGCTACCCTGTTGGCGGCGCTACTTTACGCAGCCACACCGGCGACATTTGTGCTGCTGGTCTGGGGCAATGCGCCTACAACCATGGGGCTTTGGCTCACGCTGGTGGCGACAACAACGATCATTGTGTTGTGGGAGCGCCTGCGCCAGCCGGGGCCGTTTGTGCTGCTGGCCGCAGTCTCGCTGCTGTGCATGCTGTTCTACACGGTGACAGCGGCGTTTCACCTGTTCTTCGTACTGCTGTTCGCGCTCATGGCCTGGCTGTTGCGCAGCCGCTTCGATGCGCGCCCAGCCCTGCCCATGCTGCTGGCAACCTTGCTCGGCTTCGGCGTTTCGGTGCTGATCTATTATGGCCAATACATTCTACCGGTGCTAACGATTACGCTGCCCTACTTGGGCACGATCTTCAGCCGGGGCAGCGAGGCAGTCGGCGTGGAGCGGCCCGATTTCGCTGCGTATATGCTGAATTACCTGCCACATGTAGGCTACTGGCTGTGGCCGGGGCGCTACCTGTACTACGGGTTGGCGCTGCCACTCCTGGCGGTCATTCCTGGCTTTGTGCTGCTGCGCGATCGGCAGCCGCTGTGGGCGGCAATGGCAGCCTGGTTCAGCGTAGCGCTGCTGTTCATGCTGGTCGGCTACCGGCTTTCGATGGTCGATAAGCAGCTGTTCTACATTCTGCCGCCAATCTGTCTCTGCACCGCCGTGGTGGCCGAACGCATCTGGGCGCGCGGGCGCTGGGCGCAGGCGCTCATCGTGATGATTTATGTGCTCACATTCGCATCAGCCGTGGGGTTGTGGCTGATCCGCATCGCACGCTCATCGTTTGGCCTGTAGACCCGCAGCTACACTCCACATATCCATCAAAAGGTACGTACCCATGCGCGTGCGAACATTCACGCTCGCGCTGGCGGCTAGCGTTGCGCTGGCGCTGGCGCTGCGAATTGGGCTGTGGTGGATGCAGGCCCGCTCCGGCGCGGTACAGGCGGGCGACCCCGAGGAATATTACCGTGCGGCGCTCGAACTGATGCGTGGCTCGTACTATGACACCGGCAAGTGGATTCGCCCGCCGCTGTACCCGCTGTTTCTAGCAGCCCTCTTTCTGAGCGGCGGAATTGATACTGCCCAAGCCATGCTTCTTCAGGCCATATTGGGCGCGGCGGGCGTGCTGCTCTTCGCATGGTACGGTTGGCAGCGCTTTGGTCGGCGCTCGGTCGCGCTGGCAAGTGCGGCGCTGGCAGCGCTGTACATTCCACTGGCTAGTTTCGGCAGCGCAATGTTTGCCGAAGGACTGTTCGTACTGATTATGTTGGCCAGCCTGGCAGCGCTTGACCGAGTGCTGGTCACGCCACGCTACGCTACCCGCTGGGCACTGCTCGCGGGGGCGCTGCTGGCGCTGGCGGCGCTGGCCCGCGCAGTCGGACTTTTTTTTATTCCGCTGGCCGCTGCGATTGTCCTGCTAGGCGGGACTACGCCGCAAAGCTGGCGCAAGCGCGCGACACTAGCGGCAGCACTGATAATCGCGGCGGCGCTGGTCATTGCGCCCTGGACCATTCGCAACGCATTGGTTCACCAGCGCCTCATCCTGATCGACACCAACGGCCCGATCAGCATGTGGTATGGCACACTACGCGACGATGCCGAGCAGCAGGCCGGCGAGGCCGCGATCTTTGCGCTGCCCAACCAGGCCGATCGCCAGGCGCTGGCGACGCGCCTAACATTGGCAAATATCGCGCAAGACCCGCTTGGCTTTGTGCTGCGGGCGCGCTACAAAATCGCCTCGTTGCTGCTCTTGCACACCCGTAACTACACGACCGGCAGCATCATCGGGCTAGATCAGCGCGGCCAACAGGTGGTATTCGTCGAGGCTGAACACCCGCTTTGGCTGGCGTTGCTGGCAGATCTGGAGTATATCCCGCTGATGCTGGCCGCGATCGCCGGGCTGTACTTCGCGCCGCAGTGGCGGCGGACGCTGCCACTGCTGGCGTTCGTTGCGCTGAGTGTCGCGCTATCGGCAGTGACAATCGGTCACCCGCGCCTGCGGCTGCCGATCGTCTGTGTGCTGATGCCCTACGCTGCGTTTTTGCTTGTTTCAGTGGGTGAACTGCGGCCGCGGCCACGCTGGCGGGTGGGCCTGGCGTTAGCGAGTGGGCTGCTGTTTGTGAGTCTTGTGGTTAGCACGCGCTACCTGCCGTGGGCATGGGCAGAACTGGCGGCGGTGCGTGGGCGCAGCGCACAAGGCCGTGGAGCATACACCGATGCGCAGCAGCAGTTTGAGCAAGCAGCAGCGGCGAATCCAAGTGCGTTGCGCTCGCTCGATCTGGCCGATCTCGCGGTGGCGCGCGGTGATCAGGTACAAGCGATCACGCACTACCGCGCCGCGCGCGATCAGGAGCCGCGCAATGTGTACGGGCGCGCGCGGCTGGCCGAGCTACTGAGTGCGCAGGGCCAACAGCCTCAGGCCCAAGCCGAACTCGATCAGATCGCAGGCTATGGCCGTGATACCAATGATCTGTACCAGTTTCTCTGGCGCAACCCGCTCAATCCGCCGCCCCCGCAGCTCACACCAGGCGAGGTGGCGGCGCTCGGGCATGTCACCGGCTTCGCGCCTGCCACCGCCGATCTTCCCGCTGGGCGCTGGACTTTGGGCGAGGCAGCCTTGCGGCTGGCTCCTGGCTGCGGGCCAATCGAACTTCAGCTGCGTGGCCCGCCTGGCCGTGTCGTAACGCTGCAAATCATCAATGGGCTGCGGATGGAGGTTGTTCTTGAGGGCGGCGTGCAGCGCGTATCGATTGCGCAACCTGATGCGAACTGCGGCCAGCAGCCAGTGGTGCTGACAGTCAGCAGCGCAACCTCGCTGCTGGATCGCACTGCGGCACCATGGATGACCGGCGTTGCGATTATTGAAGCGCGGGCTACTCCCTGATAAAACCTGTTGGGACTTACGGTGTTGGCGACTTCAGCCTGCGGCAGCATGGAACATCTATCTTTTTTGTTGCGTTGTGTGGTGCGTTGCACCATACAACGCAACAATTAATTGTT
>JACMIM010000181.1 GCA_014381165.1 Roseiflexaceae bacterium | reverse complement strand
CGCTGTACCGCCAGGGAAACTACCCCGCCGCCCGCGCCGCCTACAGCCGCGCACTGGCCGCCCCCGCGCTCGACGACGCCTCACGCGCCAGCTACCTGAATTGGCTGGCCTGCGTCTGTCTTGACCAGGGCGACCTCGGCACAGCCAGCGCCCACAGCAGCGCCGCCCTGGCCTGCTTTCAGGCCCAACCAGCAGTCGATTTCCCCCAGCGCATCCACGCGGTTCACGCGCTCGTACTGTATCGCTGCGGCGAAGACGCCGACCCCGCCCTTCACGAAGCTGCGCAGGTACTCAGCCGCATCCTCGACGAGATTCCCGCCAAAAGCGACCGGCGGCGCTACGGGCGCAACCTGGCGGTCAATCGCTTCATCCGCGCCGCGCAAGCTGGCGACTGGCACACACACCACCCCTTGTTCTGATCATCGATCCAAAAAACCACGAAGGCACGAAGAAACAAAGGTTTGATGTCTAGCAGAATCTTCGCGTCTTCGTGGTTCAGGTTTGTGTTGGCTGTGGACGCTGTGTGGACGCGCTCAGTTTATCCTGGCTGCGTCGCGTGAGTGGCACGCGGCACGCTTGTATTCGCAAGGAGCATGTCGATGAAAACAGCGCGCTTTCTCACGGTCAAGAGCATTGCCGAGACATCAGATACACTGGCGATCAAGCTCGCACCACCGATTGACGTGATGATACTTGCTGGCGGTGTGTTCACATTGGGCGGCTTGTTTTGCCTGATTACTGGCGGGTTCCTGCTCAAGCTACTGGGCATTGTGCTGCTGATACTTGGAATCAGTAGCCTGGCCGATCTGGCCTGGGGGCGAGTAGAGCTTTGCTTCGATAAGGTGCAGGGCCTGCTACTGGTGCGGGCCGCCCGTGCAAAGACGCTGCCCCTCGATCAGATCCGTGCGCTTGTGGTGGCACAGGTTCCCAAGGATAGCATCGCCGTGCCATTTCGCTATGAACTATTACTTCAGCGCACCGATGGCGCCTTCACGCCGCTCACGCTCGAAGTCGGTGCGCCGATGAGCTACGACCTGGAACCATACCAACAGGCCGCCGAGCGCATCACTGGCTTTCTTCAGCTCGCGCAGCCAGTTCAGCGTTGGCAAACCAGCGGCTGGCCCGCGGTCGAGCCGAAAGCCGCGTTCGTTCAGCACGCCGACGCCGTCCGATGACCACAAGATTTCCACCATACCAATCCTTTCTGCTGCGCTTCTGGTATGAGCCAGACGAGCAGTGCTGGCACGGCGAGATCGAGCACGTCCAAAGCCGGCAGCGAGCGCCTGTTACACATCTCGACCAGATCCCCGCGATCGTCGCCGATTGGAGCAGCCTCGCGCCCAGGTTCCTGCACACCCCACCAGGCCAACCGGCTGCTACCGATCAGGAATGACCCATAGCCAGGTGATCGCCCTTCACCTGAATACAAGGAGAACCGATAATGCGCAACCTTTATCACGCAGTCACGCTGCTTGGGCTGGCTGCCACGCTGGCCGGCTGCGGCCTGACGATCAACACTGGCCAGCGGCAGAGTGGCGACGAAACCACGCTGCGCGCGACAATCGCCGCCGAGCTTCAGGCAACTCAGGCAGCGCAGCAGCCAGCGCCAACCGCCGTGCCCGTTGCGGCCACGGCAGCTGCGACCAATCAGGCACTGCCGCCAACCAGCGCGCCCACAAGTGCCGCCGTGCTAGCGCCAACCAGCGCGCCCACCGCTGCGGCCCAACTCGCTCCGACTGCGCCCGCCGCCAGTACAGCCGTAACTGAAACGACCAGCGTGAGCGCCACCCAGCCCACCACTCAGGCCAACGCCGCCACCAGCAGCCCCACCAGCTTTCAGCCGAGCGAGGGCGGCACGACTGCGCAAACCGTCAACATTCAGCTTGTCTTTGATTCCTCCGGTTCGATGGCCGAGGATATCGGCGGCGAGACCAAAATCGCGGCTGCCCGCCGCTCCATGGAGCAACTGATCGCCCAGCTGCCCGAGGGCAACGCGGCGCTACAGGTCGGCTTCCGCGTGTTTGGACACCGTGGCGACAACACCCAGGCCGGCAAACCTGTCAGCTGCCAAAGCACCGAACTGCTCGTGCCGATGCAAACGGTCGATAAAGCCGCGTTGCAGCAGCAAACCGGCGCT
>JACMIM010000180.1 GCA_014381165.1 Roseiflexaceae bacterium | reverse complement strand
CCGGGCGGCAAAGAACAAAGCGCCATAATTGTCAAAATGGAACGTGGTCGGCAGCGGTATCCAGGTCGTCCGCGTGTATTCGGCAGTAGTCGTAAATGAAGCCAGCGCCATGAACAGCAGCGGGTACATCATCACCAGGCTACCGCCGATTAACACGGTGTAGATGACTATTTGGTTAGGCAGCGTGCGGTAGCGTAGCATTGGTAGCTCCTAGTGTTCCTGGCGCGTCGAGCGCAGCGTGAACAGACTACACCCGAGCAGCATGAGCGCCATCACCGTCGCCCCTGCGCTGGCAAGGCCAAAATCAGCATTTATAAAGGCATCGTTGTAGATTTGCAGCAGCATCACATTGGTTTGGTTGGACGGCCCGCCTTTACTGATCAGCAGCACCGCTTCAAAAATTTGAAACCAGCCAATCGTTCCCGTGACCAGCACAAATGCGATCATGGGCCGCAGCAGTGGCAGCGTGATCGAGCGCAGCTTGGCCCAGCCCGTCGCGCCATCCATCGCTGCCGCCTCGTATAATTCCGGGTGAACGCCCTGCAAGCCCGCCAGAAAGAGCAGCACGCCACCGCCTACACCGCGCCAGAGCGTAAACAGGATGATCACGGCGCGCATGGCAGTGCTATCAATCGTCAGAACCAGCGGCTGTAGACCAATTGACTGCAAAATGTTGTTAAGCACGCCGCCATACGGGGCAATGAAAATTGTAATAATCTGCGCCATAATTGCCGCCGATGTCAGCGTGGGGATATACCAAAGCGTGCGGTACAGGCCAAGACCGTATACTTTTTCGTTCAGGAGCAGCGCAATAAAGAAGGCAACAACAGTGCCGAGCAGCAACCCTACGACGACGAATAACAGCGTGTTGAACATGATCTGCGGGTATGGTGGCTGGAAGTAGCGCACATAGTTATCCAGCCCAACCCACACCGGCCCGCCGCTGATGCCATTCCAGCGCGTGAAGCTGAGCGCCACGTTTACGAGCACGGGAAAGACCGCAAAAACGAGGTAATACAACAGCACGGGCGTCAGAATGAGCCACGCCTCGAACGCATGGCGATGGCGCTGGCGAAGTCGCGTCCAGCGGCTCACAGGCATGGGCGCAGCATTAAGCTTGGCGGGAAGCGAAGGGCTAGCCATCATTGGTTCCCTCTTCGCCTGAGGTCGATAACATCCGCGCCTATCGACCTCAGGCGAACATGCCTGACCGTACTACTACTTCGAGGCTTCCTCGGCGGCCAGCTGGCCTTCGTCGAGCAGCGTTTGGATGGGCTCCTCGGTCGTTAAGACCTTGGCCAGCATGTCGTTGTAGGCAGTCCAGACCTTCTGTGGGTTCTTGCTGAACTGCGGGAGCACGTTGAGTTCTGGACTGTTCAACAGCACATCGATAAACGACTGGGTCGCTGTGTCAGCCGTTGGGCGCAGCTTGGTCAGCGCGCTTTTGGTTGCCGGCAGACGCCCAAGTGACGGAAAGACCAGATCTTGTACGTCGTCGCGCACCAGCAACTTAACGAATTCCTTGGCAAGGTCGGGGTTCTTGCTCTGCTTCAGTACCGCATACAGCACATTCCCGACGACGACACTCGAGTCTTGGCCACCCTCGGGCAGTGGCACCGCCGAATACTGGCAATCGGCGCAGCCACTCTGCGTGGCCCAGGTGGTGTGCCAGCTTCCGGCAATCTGGTAAGCGGAAACACCCTTGAAGAGTTGCGAGTAGATTTTGCCTTCGTCGGGGTCGAAGGCCAAGCCGGGCGGCGCTTGCTTGTTGATTGCGCGCAGAAACTCATAGACCGGCGCAGCCTTGGGGTCGTTGAACTTGGGCGTGGTGCAATCGTTCTCGCACAGTACCGCACCAGCCTGGTTCAGCAGCACTGCCACACGGAAGACTGCCCCTTGCGAGAAGCCGCCGGGGCCTTGCAACGTATACCCGTAGTAGTTGCCGCCACCTTTTTACGTGATCTCGGTTGCCTGCGCCGTCAGCTCTTCCCAGGTTGCGGGCGCTTTGCTGCAATCCAGGCCCGCTTCTTTCACCACCGCACAATTGCGCTCAAACGCAAACACGCCGGTGAAGGCAGGCAGACCGTAGACTTTATCCTGATAGGTCGCGCCTTTGATCGTACCCGGAACGACGTTATCTTTGACATCGGCAATCACATCGTCAAGCGGCAGCAGTGCGTCGAGTTGGGCGTAGGTCAGGAAGAAGCCCTCGCCCACCACGACGTCCGGCGGGTTACCTGCAAGCAAGGCACTGGTCAGGTTCTGACGCAATTGCTCGTCCCAGCCGTGGTCTTCGATGTTGAGCGTGACACCAGGGTGTTCTTTCTCAAACGTTTCTTTGAGGTAGATGCCATACTTGCCAGCGCCAGTCGGGTCGCTTTCCATGCTCGCTGCTGTGGAACCCTCGCCCCATACGGTCAAGGTACGCGGCTCGTTTGTCGTGTCAGCGGCGGCTGAGGTAGTATCTGAAGCGGCGGGCGCGGCGGGCGTAGCTCCACATGCAGCGACAACGCATGCAACAAGCGAAAGCCACATAAACGCTGAAAGATGGGGCGTTCGAGAAACCATCGTAACCTCCCTTGGTAACGTGATTGCGGCGAATAGGCTACAAGCCTGGGAAAACATTTGGAGTTAAAACCTACACCAAGCGAAGCACTCCTTTCATTACCGCTGCACTGTATGGCCGATACCATAGACGTACACGGCAGCGCACGCAGATAGACCTGTGACACGGCAGAGCTGGCACGAAGAGTTGTTCACATCATTGCGATTTTTGATTGGATGTATGGGACGTATGCGAAGAATACAACGGCTCAGGATCATTGTCAATAGCCAAATTCCTAGAATGTACTGTACAAATACAGATCAACATACCTTGACAATGCACAGCTGCGCCCCTAGAATACAGGCGATACTCCAATTCTTCAGAAAGAAGCCTGCTCATGCAGATGTTAGATCGTAATCCTGACGGCGAGGCCCTGTATAGCCAGATTGTAAGCCACTACCGCGGGCGCATCCAGGGCGGTGGACTTGCGCCCGGCGATCAGTTACCTACCGAGATTGAACTTGCTCAACAACATCGTATCAGCCGTGGCACTGTGCGGCAAGCCATGAACGCGCTGGTCAAAGAAGGACTGCTCGAACGGGTCGCTGGACGTGGCACCTTTGTGCGTTCACTAGCGCAAGACGAAGTGTATGCGCTGCCAAGCGAGAAGCGCCTGGGCGTGGTGTTGAACCAGGCAGGCGATCAGCTCAACATGGAAATTTTGATTGGCGTCGAGCAGGCGGCGAAATCACGCGGCTACCAAGTCAGCTTTGTCTATTCCGAGGAAAACCGCGAGCAGCAGGATCGTGACATTGCGCGCTTGAAAGCTGACCGAATTGCTGGCTATATTATTTTTCCAATTAGCGACCAAGAGAATGATGCGACGATTGCCGAGGTGCAGTCCAGTGGTACGCCGATTGTGCTGGTCGACCGCTACCTACCAGAGCTTTCGACAGATTACGTGGGTGCCGACAACAGAGCAGGTGGCTACCGCGCGACCGAGCACTTGCTGATCTTGGGCCACAAGCGCGTTGGATTCATCCATTTCGACAATGGCACCCTGCACACAACCTCGGTTCGCGATCGCTGGGAAGGCTACAGCGCTGCGCTCCGCGAATATGCGCTTGCCTACGATGAATCGCTGATCTTCACGGTGCCCCGTGGTAAACAACTGAATGCTGCCTCGTTTGTATCCTTCTTCGACCAGCCGAACCGGCCCACGGCCGTTTTTGCGATCACCGACCACATCGTGCCAGCACTGTTGCAGGCTGCCCGGCAGGCCAATGTGCGTGTGCCACATGACCTCGCCGTGGTCGGTTTCGACGATTTGAACTATGCGGCGCACCTGAACCCGGCGCTCACCACCGTCGCCCAGCCACGCGTCGACATTGGCCTGCGTGCGGGGCATTTGCTGATCGACCGAATCGAGGGGCAGACCGGCCCGCGTAAGCAGATCACCCTGCCAACCCAGCTTGTTGTACGCGAGTCGTGCGGGGCGCGATTGCGCGTGAGTCGCGTGATGGCCGACAGCGCGGTACCTGGAGACACATTGCTACCATAGCAAAATATATACAACGCTCTGTATACGAAAGCGCCAATAATCATGGTACAACCGAACTGGCATGCCGAGGTTTTCTTCGGCATTCACTACGACTTACACGCGAGTCCCACCGATACTGCTCTTGGTGCTGAGTTGACAGCCGAACATTTACGCGAGCGGCTACTACGCGTGCAGCCTGACTGGATTCATTGCGATTGCAAGGGGCACCCTGGGTACACGAGTTGGCCCACGAAGGTCGGTTCTCCCGCGCTCGGCATCGTGCAAGACGCCCTCCAAATACATCGTGAAGTTACCCGTGAACTGGGAATTAAACTCGGCATGCACTACTCTGGGGTTTGGGATTCGCGCGCCATCGAGCTACATCCAGACTGGGCGAGGATCGACGCTGCGGGCACGGCTGATATAAATATGACTTGCCGACTTAGTGCCTACGCCGACGAATTGATGATCCCGCAGATGCTTGAACTCATCGACAACTATGATGTCGACGGCTTCTGGGTAGACGGCGAGAATTGGGCCTCACATCCTTGCTGGTGTCCGCGCTGTCGCGCAGCGTTTATGCATCGCAGCGGTTATACCTTAGTTCCTACCACGCAGGATGACCTAGGTTGGGCCGACTGGCTCGCCTTCCACCGCCAACTGTTCGTCGAGTATGTTGCTCGTTATACCGACGCTGTTCACACACGCAAGCCGACATGCACCGTTTGTAGCAACTGGATGTACACAGCGTGTCACCCCGACCCGGTAGCAGTGCCCCTCGATTACCTTAGCGGCGATTATGATCCATCCTTCGGTGCAAACCGTGCGGCGCTGGAGGGTCGAGTAATAGCCACTCGCGAGATGCCCTGGGATCTTATGGCTTGGTCCTTCACGAAGACAGGCGCAATGACCGAAAACCCGCCATGGATGCTCAAGCCGCCCCTCCATCTTCAGCAGGAGCTTAGCGAGGTGGTGGCGCTTGGTGGCGCTGTTATGGTCTACGACCAGCCTCAGCGCAGCGGCTGGCTCACTGGATGGCATCAAGATCTGCTGGCGGCGGCGGCAGCGTTCTGCCGGGCACGTCAAGCTACATGTTGGCGATCAAGGACGGTACCCCAGGCTGCCGTGCTGCATTTGGCTGGCCACTACTACGCGCAGATCGATACCTTGTTCAACGCCGGTACGGCGCTCCAGCCCGTGGAAGGCGCACTCCACGCCTTGCTCGAGAACCATATTTCCACGGACATTCTGACTGAGGCAGCAGCGCTCGCTGGGCTGGTGGATTACAAATTGGTAGTAGTGCCTGAGCAAACTCGGATGAGTGCGGCTCTGACGGCAGCACTAGAGGCATTTGCAGCGGCAGGCGGCCATGTGCTATTGAGTGGGGCGCACCTCGCTCACGAAGTGCCAACGCTCGTTGGCGCGATACCCGCTGATGAACAGGTCAAGACAAAGATTTACGTACCCGTTGCCGACCGCGCTGTTCCAGTATCGGGGCCATGGCAGCCAGTATTGTTGGATGCCGCAACAGAACCCTGGCTTTACCGTTTGGCCGAACAGGAGCCCACCAAGGATGCTACTGACCAGGTAATCGTGACGCAACGGCAAGTAGGGGCAGGCTCAGTAGTCGCAGTTCACGGTCCGGTTTTCCGCGACTACGCCCTAGCGCATTATCCGTTACTGCGGCAGCTTATCGGCAACCTCATGGCTCGGCTGTCCATTCCTTGGGTCGTAACTCTCAGCGCGCCGCCACGAGTGGAATTGATCCTGCGCCAGCAGGACGACCGTTTGGTTGTCAATCTAATCAACCGCGGAGCCGCTGAGACGCTCTCGCCTCAACGGGTGATTGTTGAAGAGTTAGCCCCGGTTGATGGAATTACCCTGGCGATCCGCTATCCTAGGCAACCGCGCGCAGTCACGTTGGAACCTGGCGGCCATGCAGCGAGTTGGACATATGCCGACGCGCAAATTCGGGTTGCGCTACCCCGACTGGAAATACATACGGCTGTTGTTATTGAGTAATCACAACTATGCTATCGGTACTTTGTTGACATCAGTTTACGAAGATCGGAGCAACGGATTGTGAAGCCTCAGCTGTCGGAGTCAACAAACTACCGATATTCAATGGCAACGATGTCGCTAGCTGTAATAGGAGCATAACGCAACGTATGACACCATTTAACGGCTTAGGTATGCATCTAGGCAATCTATGGCACCTGTCATCAGCGCAGACGCGTTCGATAAGCCCCGAGCAGATGACTGGTGCGAAGGGCCTTGGCGGTATGGCGCTTGAGGGAACGGGTGCCCACGCCGCCCGAGATCTCGGCCAGGGCTGGAAGATCTCGCCCTCGATTGCGATCTCAACTGGCGAGGAATCTGTGCTCGCCGATATTCAAGCGGGCGGCGCGATACAACACATCTGGATGGCGCTGTCAAAGCTGCCTTTGCGCCAAAACATTCTGCGTATCTATTGGGACGATACCACAGTACCATCGGTCGAATGTCCGGTTGGTGATTTCTTCGCCTGTGGCTGGAACCAGTACGCCCAGATCTCCTCGCTCGCGGTCTGTGTAAACCCCGGTATCGCATTCAACTGCTACTGGGAGATGCCTTTTCGCCAACGTTGCCGCATAACGTTGAGCAACATTGGCGATGAGCCAATTGTGGTCTATTATCAAATCACCTACACAATAACCGATATTCCAGATGACGCAGCCTACTTCCACGCGCAGTTCCGTCGGGTAAACCCACTACCCTACAAAGCTGTCTATACTATCCTGGACGATGTTCGTGGTCAAGGCCAGTATGTCGGTACGTACCTCGCGTGGGGTGTAAACAATGCTGGTTGGTGGGGTGAGGGCGAGATCAAGTTTTATCTAGACGGCGACGACGACTTTCCCACAATCTGTGGCACTGGTACCGAAGATTACTTCTGTGGCTCCTGGAATTTCGATGTTGGCAAGGAGCACGGCGGCTACCGCGAGTTCACAACCCCCTACTCGGGGCTGTCAGAAGTCATCCGCCCCGATGGATTATACCAATCGCAGACCCGGTTCAGCATGTATCGCTGGCATATCACCGATCCCATCCGCTTCCAAGCGGATCTGCGGGTTACTATTCAAGCACTCGGCTGGCGTAGTGAACGACGATACCTCCCGCTGCAAGATGATATCGCATCGGTAGCGTATTGGTATCAGACATTGCCCAGCACGCCCTTTCCGCCACTGCCTGATCGAGATGCCCTAGAAATTATATGACACACAACTAATCAATGGTACTTGCTGTTCGAGCAGTTCCGTTTAGGCCTGGTGCGCCTGCTCGATCAGGTGCTTGACTCGTTTGAAGACCCTCAGGCCAATATTCGCGCGTTTCCTCTCGACGGCTATGTGCTACATAATTGTACAGCTCATGCCTGCTTGTGCTAAACAGGCGCGGGCATCGACCATAAACTATCGTTTGAGCCGTTGCAAAGGGCAATCGCGCCTATTACAGGAATCACCTTGAATGGATTACATCATGTCTTCGATCAGCCCGCTGCCGAACACAGCGCCTGAATGGTCGAGCGTTCCTGAATGAGCTGGATCAGCGTGCGCGTTTGGCCTACGTTTTTGATATTGTTGATGGTGGTCAGTCTATCCGCTTCAGCCACCAGTTGTTGCAGGAGTATTTTGCGGCAGTGGCGCTTAGTGCAAAACTGAAATACCTAGAGCAGCCCCACATCCGTATGACGCGACGGTGGCAACAGCAACAAAGTT